>JAKUTG010000256.1:0-3527 GCA_022447905.1 Pseudomonadales bacterium
GGCGTATGCGTTGTGCCATAAATTTTTGAATCACACACACCCGAACAACCAAACTCTGGTGTCGTGGTTCGCGCATGCACAATCCCACCTGCATCAAGAAGTCTCTGAATCGAATAATGAGTTTCAGTACTGATATTATCTTTTAGGTAGAGCGAACCCATGGTCATGGGTTGCCCTTTGATATCCGGTTGATCCTTAACCGCTACAGGCAATCCTTCTAATTCACGAATATCGGCATCTTTCCGTGCATATTTTGCTTCCGCCTCTTTGGCTTGATCCATAGCCTGATCAAACCAAGTAAATGCAAATGCATTAATGACAGGTTCAGATTCCTCAGCCCTTTTGATTAGCTATGCCAGGTATTCGACTGGAGAAAGGGTGCGATTCCTGAATCGCTTCAAAACATCCGAAGCAGATAGATAACAGACCTCTAAATCAGTAGAAGACATAAATTAATTCTCTGTTGAGTCCTGAAAATGTCTAATCAAAGCTTGATTAAACGCTTCGGGTTGGTCTAGGTTTGCAATATGACCAGCATCATTGATTAAAGTAAAGTTGGCGTTAGGGATTTCGGTCGCAACTCTTTCCATGTCAGACGGTGGAACTCCTTTATCCAATTGTGCTGCGATCAGCGTAACTGGAACAGAAATACCTTGGAGATCGAAGCTGGTTGTTGGCTTACAGTAACCTCGAACAGAACTGAGGTAGGTTTGTAGACGAAGTGCACACAGTCCTTGCAGAATTTCCGCCTGAGTTGTTTCGTCTGTATGGATGCAAGTAATGTTAGGCAGTACGTTTGTCGAATTTTCAAATGGCTGTAAACCATTTATCAACGGTGTTTCTCGTAATTGCCTAAAGTTCTTTCTTGTTTCCTCATCAGCTAGTGTTAGGCCAGTACTGCCAGAGCTCAATACAAGTGTTTGGACTCGTTCTGGGAAGCGGTGATAGTAGTTGAGGGCTAGCCAGCTGCCCATCGATTGACCGACTAGATGTAACCGTTCAACCTGGAAATGTTTACGGACTCTTTCTATATCGCTGCAAAGCACATCCTCTGTTAGTGGTCCATTGTAATCACCACTTGCACCATAGCCTCGGTAATCTATGGATGCGGCACACAAATTTAGTGATGAAAGCGCGGCTAACTGGTTTTGCCAGGTGAATCGATTGTTGCCGATACCATGCAGAAATAGACATAGTTCGCCGGAGCCTTTATAACTGACAGCCAGGCAGGGTTCTCCCGATAGCAGCGCGTGTTCGATACCATCAGGAATTTCAAAGTTTGCCCAACCACACCGTGTGGCTAACGTTTGGATGTTAGTGCGATACACAGTCTCAACTTGTGACCAGACGCTTGACTGTTGTTCTTTAGGCACACTGCAGTAACCGTCCCATACGACCATCGTCCAGTCTTTGCCTGGGATAGTTTTGAATTGAAGACGAGACTGATACCCGATCAGATGATTGGGCCCGCGTTCCATGGAATAGCAATAACTTTGCTCGTCGTCATTAAATTCAAGTAGCCGCTCAGCGTAGACCTGTTCATCATCGGGTACAGAAAACTGACGGACAGCACCGATCTGATGTTCGTCTTTGCCTTTCACGAGCCTACATGACGAAGAAAGATCCCAGGGTTGACTGAAATTTCGTGCAATCTTCCAGATATCAGCAGAAGGCGCGCGAATGATGCCGATCACATTTATGTGGAGTGGTTTATTCACCGGCGCTGGCTTAGTCAGTTCAGGTTAAGTAAATAGCATTACCGAGCCTAGTCTGATTCGTCGCTACGGAAGCGGTAATCACGAATCGAAGACGATGCGGTAATTCTGTAGGAAGAAAATACATGATCCTTTGCTTGTTGCATCACCTTCGCATGTTCTGGGTGCTCACGCCAACGCTGTATTGATTCTTCATCCCGCCAAAATGAGAGAGACAAAATCTTACCTGGTTCACTCAGGCTTTCAAAACCTTCAACCGAAATGAAACCATCAATTGTGTCGATTTCTGGAAAGACTTTTTCTGCAAGTTCTGCATATTCTTCTTCTCTGCCTGGTTTAATGAAGTACTCGATTGTTACAGTAATCATGGCGAGCTCAGTTGAATGTGATGAAAGTGCAAAAAAAACCGGTACTGGAAACGAAAATCCAGTACCGGTTGATGATGCTGTCGCTAACTAGGGCGCGCCAAGATCCGCGGCCCACGGATAGTTAAGGTATACAAAACTCTTCGGAGCGCCAGTAAGTCGATTGTTTTCAAAAACTCGAACACTTGGCGCAACCAGAGGAATCCATGGAAGGTCTCGAACAAATATATCCTGAATCTCTACGACTAACTTCGCTCGGGTTGTGGGATCAGTCTCTGCCTTGGCTCGAGTCAGAAGATCTGCCACTTCATCGTTAGTGTAACCCCCATAGTTGAAAAGCGCCCCCGGTCCCATTACATCTGCAAGCGATTCAAGAGGGTCACGTGCTACGGAGAAAGCGATGGTAAACCAAACATCGATACCTTCTCGGGCTGCTGCGTCATAGAACAGTGCACCGTACTGGTGGCTGGGCAGTCCAACAACCTTGAAGGGGATGCCTGCTCGGTTTGCGGCAGCCGCGACAGCAGCGGCCATTTCGATGCCCAGCGAGGAACCAGTGGGGTGGGCAAAGACGACAGGTCGGTCTAGGTCACCGACTTCCTTCATTAAGGCTTTTGCACCTTCTAAATCTCGCTCTACAGCGATTCTGTTAGCAGCTTTTGTAAAGATGTCTTCTGCGTAAGAAACAAGTCCTTTAGTCACCACAGAATAGAGGGGTTCTGCACCGCCAGAATAAATTGCCTTTGACATGCCTTTTCGATCAACAGCCATCGACAGGGCTTGTCGGACACGAACATCTGCCAGTGGGCCCTGTTCGAAGTTTCCAACTATTAACGAGAAGTTTTGAAAGGCGTTTTTAGCTTGTCCAACATATAGCTTGCCGGCATTGCTGTTCCTTAACGCGTTCATCGACGCTGGTGGAACGTCCCATCCCCCATCGATCTCACCGGAGTTCATGGCATTTGCCACTGTGGCAGGATCTTGAGGCCATACAAAGTTGACGGACCGGACTAATTGCCCGAAGTCATCGTTCCAGTAATTGTCATTGCGGACAATTTCAAGGGACTCACCAGGTGCCCATTTACCGGGTTTATATGGACCAGTGCACATGACGAGTCCGGCAGGACCACCCCAATCGCTGCCAGCAGCTTCGGTATGCGCTTTCTGGTAAATCGCCCCTGCTGGGCCGGCCATCTGACCGTTCCAAGTATTGTCAGGTTGTTGCAACTTTACCTGGACGGTTTTAACACTGGTAGCTGTGATTGAATCGACATTTAAATGAGGCGTAAAGTAAATCGATCCTCGTTCTGGATTCTTATGAAGACCCAGACTGAATACAACATCTTCGGCCGTGACTGGTTGGCCATCCCAGAATTTTGCACCATCTCGGACTGTGTAGTTATAGGTTGTTGCATCAGCTTGTTCCCAATAATCGACACCTGGCGTC
>JAKUTG010000257.1:0-3526 GCA_022447905.1 Pseudomonadales bacterium
GACGCTACAGGCTTTGTCGTGGTGGGGTGATCAAGGCAATTCATAATGGGGTGGATCCGGCAAGATTTTTCCCGTCCCGCGATCCGATTGCTCAATCGGAAATGCGTGCTCGCAATAGCACCACCGCTGATGCCTGTGTGATTGTAGTTGTTGGACGGCTGGTTGAGGAAAAAGGATACTCGGAGTTACTGGCAGCGATTTTGGAGGTAGATGCTACTCTCTGGGTGGTGGGCGAGCGTTTAGCTAGCGACCATGCTCAGGATATAGTTTCCGACATCGAGCGTGTACAAGGACATGCTGAGCTTGAACAGAAGGTGCGATTTTTAGGGGAACGTACAGACGTCCCCGAGATATTGCGTGCAGCCGATATTTTCGTTCTTCCGTCGCACCGCGAAGGTATGCCACGTTCAATTATTGAGGCGATGATGACGGGTTTACCCGTCGTTGCTACCAACATCCGAGGTAGCCGCGAAGAAGTCCTTCACGACCACACAGGCTTGCTGGTGCCAGTCCGTGCTCCCGCAGCATTGGCAGCGGCTTTGGATCAGTTGGTGAGTGATCGGACCCTACGTATTAGCATGGGCATGGCCGGACGTGCCCGGGCACTCGAAGTCTTCAACGAAAGCGGGGTTGTAGCTCGTCAGATTGAACTACTTGGTTTGTGACGCCCTTTTGAAAGTTTGTTAACAGTCTCTATATCCCTACCAATTATTACGAAGCTCGCGGAGTCGTAGGAAAACCTCCCGAGCATTAGGGGTGTCGGTCAGTGAAGGAAAGTCTTCTCGCAGGGTTTTAATTACCGATAGGTTTTGAAGACGAAAAAAAGCGTTTATTTTTTTCTCGAGTCCGAGTGTGGTGATGATTGCCTGGTGCGGGTCATGATTAGTAGTAGTTGCTAGCAATTCACTGGCTTGGGCGTTGTCTGGTTCGCGGCTGAGCGTAAATTCCAAGTTGTTAGCGATGTAGTCGTGTCCTGGAAAGACACGGGTATTGTCTGGTAGCTTCGATAACTGGTTTGAAAACGTTTCATATAACTCCTCTGGGTGACCACCATTGTGGCAGTTGCCAGCGCCCGCGTTGAATAAGGTATCTCCACAAAACAGAGCTGGTTGGTCAGTGTGTGACAATAGACACACGTGGCTCATGGTATGACCAGGCGTATCTAGCGTCTCCAATTCAACAGTTTTACCGATTTTGACAATATCTCCGGCGCGCAATCCTAAATCCATGTCCGGTATTTTGTTTTTTGCGCCATGGTGAGCAAGAAGTTCTGCACCCGTGGCTGCAATCATTGGTCCATTTCCGCCCGTATGGTCACCATGCTCATGGGTGTTGAGAATCTTGACAATGTCCCAGCCAAGCCGTTTGGCTGCGGCCAGGCATTTTTCATGTTCGAGCGGGTCTATAGCGAGAGCTTGCCCTGTCTCGGAACAGGCGATCAGGTAATTAAAGTTCCGCCAAGCATTGTCCGTATATATTTGCTCAACAATCACTGCCGTTCTCCTTAAGCTTCAGTCGGTTTAATAATGTACCCTTAAGCTCGTTCTTCCGTTCATTGGGCCATTTGTAGTTGTTTTGGAATGAAATCCATTCGGGTGTATTTCTTAGGGCAGGATATTTTTTTGCTCCTGTGTCTGCAGTAAAGCTGCTAATCGGTGTTTGATGTGTGCAGAGCTTTATTAATGCAGGGAATTACCTCTGTTGCCATGAGTTCCATAGATCGGCGCATTCGTGCCGTGTCCGTCCAGTCGTGAGCGGTCATTAACAGTGTGCCAAAGCCGCCGACTTGATCGTGGAATTCAAGTAACTGGTCAGCTACGGTCTGAGCATCGCCACGGATCACGAAACTATCAACCATACGGCTAGGACTTAACTTGCTTGGATCATCACCAGGGTTTGCCACGAATGCGGGCTTTAACTCTGAACGCTCGAAAATATCGAATAGATACTCGTAGTAATGCATGAATGAGCCGCCGGGATTCGTCACAAATTTTTCTGCTTCTTGGTCGGAATCAGCAACGAAGATGCTTCGAGCAACCCTCCAGCGGGAATTCTCAGCGACTCGATTTTGCGCCTTGCATTCTTCCTCGTAGACACGCCAATGACTTGCGACCGACCACGCTCCAATAAAGTTAGCTGATATCGGATCCCAGTCGCGCTTTCCGGCAAGTCGCATGGTGCCGGAATTGGGGCTGAGTGCAGATAAAGCGATAGGAGGATGAGGTTTTTGGAAAGGTTTTACCATCCGTCCTAGACCTAGCTTGTCGACGGCCCAGTCTTCGACTCGCGCATTCCAAAAGGTATTTGTAATATTGTAAGGCGGCTCGGTTTGCCAGATCTTGAGAATCATATCAATGGATTCGACCATCATCGCATTGCGGTCCAAATCCATGACCCCAAATAATTCAAAATCGGATGGCAGACCGCCTGGGCCAATTCCCATGATGAATCTACCCTCAGATAAATGATCGAACATTGCGGCATAGCCCGCGACTACGGCCGGATGGTATTGTGGCAAACAAAGCACTCCGGTTCCGAATTTGATCTGTTGTGTCCTTGCGATAAGGGTGGCCATAAACAACAATGGGGAGGTGATGGGTTCAGCGGCTGAAGTGAAGTGCTCACCCACCCAAGCTTCTTCAAATCCCAACTGATCGGCCAAAATAATTGCGTCGGTGTCTTCTGCTAAAGCTTGGTGGTAATCTTTTTTCGGATCATGCAGGGGCATCATAAAATAGCCGAGTTTCATCTGAGATCCTTTTGTGTGTGGTCGCTCTTCAAGCTACATAATACATAACTGTAGCGGAATGTTTTCTCTAGTCGAGATCTGTCGGAGGCGATGAGTGTACCGTAGGGCTATCGTAGCTAACAGCGCGAAGACGACCTAGCGCTACTACAGTGGTTATAGGGAACAATCGACAATGCTGGATAACGTGCCAAGCCAAGCCGCCAGTGACTCCAAATTAATTTCTCGCGCTCGGTCTTTAGCGCCGGTGGTTGGCGAACGTGCGCGGGAATGTGAAGCGCTTCGACGGGTTCCGGACCAAACCATCGAGGATTTTCACCAGGCTGGATTGTTTAGGGCGATACAGCCAAAGAGAATCGGTGGTAGTCAAGTGCCATTTCCAGTCTATTTCAAAATGTGTTCTGAAATTGCACGTGGCTGCGCTTCTAGTGCCTGGGTCCTGACTAATCTTGCTAGTCACCATTGGATGCTGACCTACTGGCCAGTGGAAGCACAGGATGAAGTTTGGGGAGGATCACCAGACGTACTGATTGCTTCAGGACTTGCTTTCCCGTGTGGGAAGGCGAGTAAGGTGGCTGGAGGCTACAGGTTGACTGGAAAATGGCCGTTTTCAAGTGGTGTGGACGCTTCGAGCTGGAACTTGCTTGGCGGCATCGTTGCGTCAGAGGGCGCCAAAAAATCGGACCAGCGTTTGTTTCTGATTCCAAGTGATAATTACAACATTATTGACGACTGGGACGCTGCCGGTCTGAAAGGTTCTGGCAGTAAAAGCGTTGCGTG
>JAKUTG010000258.1:0-3522 GCA_022447905.1 Pseudomonadales bacterium
TATTTCTGGCAGGCGTTGAATCCGAACTTTGGATATTGCTTAGCGTCTTAATTGCTGGCGGTGGAATAGGGTTATATTACTACCTGCGTATCGTCTTTCGTATGCTTACGCCAGTCAGCGATGATAAAACTTTAGCAACCACTGGGATGGAAAATTTGGGTGCTCAGGGAGTGCTCGCTATTCTGTTTGTTCTATTGCTTGCATTGGGGATATACCCGGCACCCATTATGACCATAATTGAAGCGATATCTATTTACATTTAAGTAATTCTGGGTGGTGACTAATTACTTATTTATCGATCAATGCCGCGACCAACACTAGGGCGCCTAATCTTAATCGGAGTTTATTGTTATAGAGATTGAGCATGGATTCTCTGTAGAGTCTCTCTTGGCCCCTCAGGCTCTACGAGGCGTAAACAACCTGTTTCCATGCGGGCTCCTTGGTATTGGGGCTCAATCAGACTATTATGAATACGCAATTTGTTGGCTGCAGAAATTCTTTAAAGGAGTAATAAGAGTTTGAGCACCATTTCCGTTGTTGGTGGTGGCAGTTTTGGTACTGTTATCGCGAATATCATAGCCCTGAACGGCCACAATGTGCGTTTCTGGATGCGCAGCGAAGAAATGGTTAATGAAGTTAACGCTACCCATGAGAATTCACAGTATCTTCCGGGCTATAAACTGAATAATCGGGTAGTTGCTACAGAAAATATGGCCACCGCCGTAGGCGATAGCGAAGTCATATTCGTTGCAGTACCTAGTTCGTCTTTTCGTGGTGTTGTAAAAAACGGTGTACTCCACTCGCCCGAGACGGCGATTCTTGTTAGTACCACTAAAGGAATCGAAGTAGATTCTTTTGTGCTTATGAGCCAGATTCTTGTTGAAGAGGCACCAAAAGCAGTCGTGGGGGTGCTCAGCGGCCCTAATTTGGCCAAGGAAATAGCCGGCAAAAACCTGACAGGAACGGTAATCGCAAGCAACCATGAAGAAGTAAGAGAAAAGGTAAAGGAGATTCTCAAATCGGAATTTTTTCGAGTTTACACTAATGACGATATGTTCGGTGTCGAGTTAGGAGGTTCACTCAAAAATATCTATGCCATTATAGCGGGAATAGCTCATGCGCTAGGAATGGGTTATAACACTAATAGCATGCTGGTGACGCGTAGCCTAACAGAAATGGCAAGGTTCGGAAGCGAGCTCGGAGCTGATCCCATGACTTTTCTCGGGTTGTCCGGCGTTGGGGATCTGATAGTGACCTGTTCGACCCCGCTTAGCCGTAATTATCGGCTTGGGTTAGCTCTTGGGCAAGGTAAGTCTATAGCAGAGGCGACCGAGGAAGTTGGGCAGGTGGCAGAAGGAGTCAATACGCTAAAACAGGTTAAAGAGAAAGCAGAAGAGTTGGGAGTCTATATGCCACTCGCCACCGGGCTATTTAAAATAATATATGAAAGAGAGTCTATGACTAATATCATCTCTTCGTTAATGTTAGGCGAGCTGGCTTTAGATGTAGAATTCGTAGCAAGTAGAGAAAAAGTTCTAGCAGAACACTAAAGGAGTAACTATGTCGGAAAAGCTGGATAGTATTATTGATAACCTGAAGCAGTCCTGGATCCGAATTATATTAATGGTTGTGTTTGCTGTTGTATTGTACCTGGTCATTCCCCTAGTTCTCTTGGTATTGATGATTGCACAAGTGTTGTTTGTATTAATTACTGGTGAGAGCAATGCTAATCTTCGTTCACTCGGCGCCGCGCTAAGCACATATATCTTCCAAATTGTGCAGTTCATGTCTTATGTTACGGACACTAAACCGTTCCCATTCTCAAATTTCCCAAAAGCTGAAAATGACGATTTAAATATCAGCAACGAAATAAAGCAGGACAAGAAAAGTACCGTGATCAATAAGAAGCCAGCGGCTAAGAAGGTAGCAAAGAAAAAGACAGCTAGTAGAAACTCAGCGACTAAGAAATCTGAGTAGGGCGGTAGCAGAAATAGAGATAGAGATGTGGAGAAGGAGACCTTTACTTAAGCAGCGTATGCTATTCTGAACCAAAATCAGGATGGTATTAATAGGGCAAAGCAAATTTGATTTACGTGCTGCAAGATAATTTCTTGAGGTCTTACTTGCTGACACCGTTGATAGGCGGTATTACTAGCGCGGGCCGAGAGTAAAAATGTATTCTTCGCTGTGTACCTTTGAGAAATCTGTGGCGCTCGGCTGCAAACAGGCTAAACATATTTTGAAATCATGAAACAAATAGTACAGTTATTTGGCGCCTTATTAACGTTTCTAGGGGTAAGCGCTTTTGCGCAACTTGCTGGTGTATCGGTAAATTATAACGATCATCCCTTGTTCGATCGATTTCCTGATTCAGAAATTATAAGCGTCGAATTTGACGAAGATGTCAACTATCGGTTGGTTTTAAGTGGCTTGCAAAGAACCCGAGGGCTAGTCACTCCAGAAAGTTCAGAAAGATTAAGGGGTGACGTAACCAAAATAGTCTATGAAGTTTCTCAAGAATTTACCGGTGAGGATGTTTACAATTTTTTCCAGCAACAACTGCAGGAACGCAATTATACCGATTTATTCACCTGCAGTGGCAGAGGCTGTGGTAGCAGCAATTACTGGGCTAACGACATTTTTGGCAATCGCATTCTCTACGGTCCGGAGCGCAACCAGTACTACTTGGCTGTACGTGCGGATAATGGCCTAGAAACTTCGCCACACCTAGCCCTTTATATCATCACCCGGGGTAATCGACGAATCTACGCCTACCTTGAAATTATCGAGGTGGGTGGGACTAAAACTCGAATCGATATCATAGAAACCAATGAGTTACTGGCAATTCTGCGCGAACAGGGCAGCGTGATAGCACCATCCTTGAATTTTATAGCTGATAATCAGTTAACCATTGAGAGTGATTTGGCACCGATTGCTAATATGTTAGAAACTGATACGTCGCTTAATATTTATTTAGTAGTACACCTGGGCGGTTCCGATTCATTGGATTCTTTAATGGCGCGTTCTTTGATGCGAGCCGAACTTTTAAAACAGCAGCTTCAGAATCTAGGTATTGACGGTACCCGCATTATCGCCCAAGGTGTTGGGCCTCTGGCTCCTATCTGCGGTACAGGTAACTGCCGGGATAGAATTGAAGTGGTGCTCCGCTAAGCCTTACGATCACTAGTTTAATAAAGACAAGAATTCATTGCGCGTGCTGTGACTATTTCTGAAAGCACCTAGCATACAAGATGTAGTCATTACGGAATTCTGTTTCTCGACGCCGCGCATCATCATGCACATATGCTGAGCTTCAATAATAACGGCGGCCCCTGCAGCTTCGGTTTTATCCACGATGCAGTTAGCGATTTGGCTGGTAAGGTTTTCCTGAATCTGTAACCTCCTGGCAAAAGCATCGACCAAGCGGGCAATTTTTGAAAGACCTATTACTTTATCTGTAGGTAAATAGGCAACATGGCACTTCCCAATAAATGGCAACATATGATGCTCGCATATCGAAAA
>JAKUTG010000259.1:0-3514 GCA_022447905.1 Pseudomonadales bacterium
GCGATCAGGTATTTGCCATTGACTACCATGTTTGGTGTGCTACGAATCTGGTAGTCCTGCATACGCTTTTCGGCTTGGTTGACCTTGGTGCGCACTGAAAAAGAATTGAAAGCACGTTCAAAATCTTCTTGGCCGATACCATGTTCTGCAAATAGGGCGCCGATCTGCCGTTCGTTCTGAAGGCGATTACCTTCGATGTTGATAGCGGTAAAAACATGCTCATGCAGAAGATCGACAGCGCCCAGCGCTTCAGCTGCATAGTAGATCTGCCCATGAATCTTCATCCAGTCGTTCCACATGGCTGGGAACAGCTTGAAATCGACGTCCTCAGGCAGTTTACTAGCCCAATCGTTGATAAGTGGCTCGAAGCTGAAGCAGTGAACGCAGCCATACCAGAATGCTTCGATTACCTCAATCTTGGAGGAATCATTGGTATTTACCGGAACACTTAGCTCTGTGTAATGTGTGCCGGCCACGTACCGCTCAATTTGTGCATAACTTGAGAAGGCCAGAGGCAGCAAGAAAACTAGTGCCAATACCTGTAGCCGTGTGGGTGTAGACATTCTTCTTTTGGCCATTTCTATAATTCCTCTTGCAATATTAATCCGATTGCAACGCGTTGCTCTTTCTCTCTACGCGTCTGGTCCTCCCATTCACCATCATGCTCCGAGAGTCATCATGGAAAAACGTTATCACAGCATCTCCCCTCTTGCCATCACATTCGTTGTCGTATAAGGCTGCCTGACGATAAACGTCTTGCAGCTAGCATGCCCTTTAATGAAGACCTGAGACATAACTGGCCAGAGCTTCCAGTTCACGGTCCGTAAGGCGCTCGACTACCATACGCATCATGGAGCTTTCATCATTCTGGCGCACACCGGCACGGAAATCCCTGAGTTGCTGCAGGGTATATTCAGCATGCTGGCCCCCCAAGGAAGGAAAACCTGCCGGCGCATTGCCTCGCCCCGTTGGCGAATGACAAGCGGAACACGCTGGAACGGCTAACTCCTTAATTCCTGCACGGTACAGTGATTCTCCCAATTCTACGAATTTGGGATCGGCTCCCTGCAGAGTTACCTGCTGTGATGAATACCAAGCAGAAATGTCCTGCATATCTTGTTCTGACAGATTCAATACCATTGCAGACATGGTCGGGTTAGAACGGACACCAGACTTGTAATCCATTAGCTGCTTGGTTATATAAGTAGCGTTTTGACCGGCTAGCTTTGGATTCATCGGGAACTCGCTGTTGCCTTCAGCGCCATGACAGGTCGCGCAAAGGGCCGCTTTAGACTGACCTACAGCTGCATCGCCCTGTGCAAAGGCCAATTGTACCGAAGCGCTTCCGATAAATACCGATACAATGACGATGACGACTTTCTTCATGAAAATTCCCAGCGTTAGTTCAGATTCTAAAATGCAAGACGATGAAGCGCCTAGTCACTCTTTTCGGTGCTCTTGGGGCTATCCTTATTCAGCGAAGCCCCGCAAATAGCGGTCGCGGATTATAGCCTAATTCCGCCGGTGACTCTATCTAGGCCCGTGAAAAATCAAAGGAGATGAGCAGCCAGGAAATAACCGGTATGCTTAAAACCATACCTATGAAATTTGATCAAACTTATTTTCAAACCAGCGCCGCCACCCTAAAGGATTGTCCTGCGGATAGCTCCGCCGAGGTGGCGTTCGCTGGACGCTCTAATGCAGGCAAGTCCAGTGCTGTCAACGTCATTACTGGCCTTCCCCAACTGGCACGCACAAGCAAGACCCCCGGGCGAACCCAGTTAATTAATTTCTTCTTTATTGAAGAAGGCAAATACCTAGTTGACCTGCCTGGCTACGGCTATGCAAAAGTTCCACTGGAAAAAAGAGATAAGTGGCAGTTCGAGCTGGAAAAATATCTCCGCCGACGAAAGGCATTGGTGGGATTAATATTGCTAAGTGATATCCGCCACCCGCTTAAAAAATTCGACCGTATGATGATCGAGTGGGCCGTACAGGCCGACCTGCCTTTGCATCTGCTCTTGACCAAAGCGGATAAATTGAAACACGGCGCCACCCAGAAAACACTCCTAAAGGTCGAAAAAGAATTAACCGTCTTTGATAATGTCAGCGTTCAATTATTCTCTGCGTTAAGAAATATCGGCGTTGATCCTGTAAGAAAGGTCCTGACCCAATGGTTGGCATAATTAAAAAGAGATGCCCACTGCCCAATAACGTCAGTGGGCCTGATCCCAGTTATCTCCAACACCGATGTCAACCACAAGCGGCACATCCAGAGACGCCGCCGTTATCATGCGGAATTTTACACCTTCCGCCAAAAGATCAAGATCATCTTCTGATACTTCAAATACAAGCTCATCGTGCACCTGTAAGAGCATCCGCGCATCCAGCTCGTCCAATGCAAGCCAGTGATCAATATCAATCATAGCCCGCTTGATTATGTCGGCGGCACTTCCTTGCATGGGCGCATTAATTGCCGCCCGCTGAGCCGCCTTTCTTACGATTGCATTGCCAGCGCGGATATCAGGCAGATAAAGTCGTCGACCAAAGATTGTTTCCACGTAGCCTTTCTCGTCAGCCAGTGACTGTGTCTCTTCCATGTACGTTTTAACGCCAGGGTATTTTTGGAAGTAGCGATCCACATAATGTTGCGCGTCGCTCAGACTGACATTGAGTTGCCTGGCCAACCCGAATGCAGACATGCCATAAATCAATCCAAAATTAATTGCTTTCGCACTTCGTCTTTGTTGCAAATTCACTTCTTCAAGCGGAATGTTGAAAACATCTGATGCGGTGGCCCGATGAATATCTTCACCACTGGAGAAGGCGCTTAACAGCCCTCTGTCCCGTGACAGATGCGCCATTATCCGAAGCTCGACCTGAGAGTAATCTGCCGCCAGCAGTTTATAGCCTGGGTCCGAAACAAACGCCTGTCTTACCCGCCGTCCCTCGGATGTTCTGATCGGAATATTTTGCAGATTTGGATCAGTAGAAGAAAGCCGACCAGTAGCGGTGACGGCCTGCTGAAAAGTGGAATGAATACGGCCTGTTTTCTCGTTGACCTCTAGGGGAAGCTTGTCGGTATAGGTAGACTTCAACTTGTTCAGTGAGCGATGCTCCAGAACTAATCGCGGAAGCTCATACTCTTCTGCCAATTCGTGGAGCACCGGTTCGGCTGTCGATGGTTGTCCGGTCGGTGTTTTTTTTAATATTGGCAGTTCCAGCTTTTCATATAAGATACCCTGCAGTTGTTTGGGGGAGCTGAGATTAAATTCTTCTCCCGCGATATCGTATACAACTTTTTCAAGTTCACTGAGCTTCTTCGCCAATTCCTTGCCTTGCTTTTCCAATACTTTCTTGTCAATCCGAACACCGCTTCTTTCTATCGATTGCAGTACTTCCACCAATGGTAATTCGTAATGCTTGTAAACCCCTGCGAGGTGCCCTTCAGATTCCAGCTTCTGCTCCAAGTAGGTAGAGAGCCTGAGAACGAGATCGGCCTTTTCTGCTGCAT
>JAKUTG010000026.1:0-15308 GCA_022447905.1 Pseudomonadales bacterium
TGGCCGCTCTGTGGAGCGGGCTGTGACAGTCCTATGCTATAGCCTCAGATATTGGAGTCCAAGATCTGTTGAATTTGCTAGGTCTAGAATTCGACCGCAATCATCCCCTGACTGATCTCTGGACTCTAACACTGCCCCAAATTGCACCGATTCTACCCTTCCTGTTGTTGGTCCTGGTTTTAATCTTCAGACCTACAGGACTCATGGGTAAACGAGAGCAATAGCGAACAAGGTCAAAAATCATTAGATAACGAAAATGACTTTAATCACGAAATCTTTAATGTGGATCTGTTACCTGTTAGTGCTTCTTGCGCTACCGCAGTTTTTCGATTCAGTGTTGGCGATTTCGATATTTAATCAAATGGCCATCGCAATTGTCTTTGCACTCAGTTACAACATGCTCCTCGGACAGGGAGGCATGCTGTCATTTGGTCATGCTGTCTATTTCGGATTAGGTGGATTTCTCGCAGTGCACGCATTGATCATGATCGAATCCGAGACGATGTATTTTTCCATCATCTACATTCCCCTTGTGGGAGCCTTTTTCGGATTACTCGCAGCGCTTTTCATCGGCAGTTTCTCAACCCATAAGGCTGGGACTGTCTTTGCCATGATCTCTCTCGGCATTGGAGAGCTAGTAGCGGCTTCATCCCTGATATTTGACAGTTTTTTTGGTGGAGAGGCAGGTGTTAACGGGGACAGAACCTTTGGCCCCCCGTTTTTTGGCGTTAAGTTTTTTCAGGATGTAGAAATTTACTACCTTGCAGTTGCCTGGGTTTTTATTGCGACTCTATTTATGTATTTGTTTACCCAGACTCCCGCTGGACGCATGGCTAATGCCGTGCGAGACAATCCCGAGCGAGCCGAATTTGTCGGCTATAGCGCCAGAAAAATTCGTTACATCTCTTTTTGTGCATCTGGATTTTTTGCTGGTATTGCCGGGGGTTTATTCGCTCTCAACTACGAGTTCATTACCGAGGAGAATCTCAATGCGGTAACCTCGGGCCGGGTCCTTCTGATGGCTTATATCGGAGGGCTAGGTTACTTCATTGGTCCGATCATTGGCGCCGTTATCCTTACTCTGATGAATTCTTTGCTCAGCAATTACAGTGAATTATGGATGTTATACCTGGGCATTATGTTCGTGCTTACAGTGTTATTTCTGCCCAGAGGATTCGCCGGCTTTATCATGATGCACCAGATAGCTTGGGCTCGTGGCAAACTCTCCTCACTGGTTATCCCTTACCTAATTACTGGAATACCTTCTCTCCTATTCCTAATGGCTTGCATCGCCATGATTGAGATGAGTCATACCGAAGAAGAAGTATTTCACTACTTGTGGATGGAATTGAACCCATCCGGCATCGCGACGTGGCTAATCACCTTGTTTATAGCTTGTTCCTCATTTTATGCCGTTCGCCTTTTACTACCCCATCTAAACGACACATGGGAAGAAGCAAATACAATCCCGGAAAAAGGCAATCACGAATAATGGCTGTACTGTCTCTAAAATCCGTCTGCAAGAGTTTTGGTGAAACTAAAATTGTCCGAGGCGTAAACTTGGACATAGAAAAAGGTGAACGGCACGCTATTATCGGGCCTAACGGTGCAGGAAAATCCACACTCTTTAATCTCATAAGTGGCCTTTATAATGTGACAGCTGGCACTATTGAATTTAAAGGGAAAGAGATACAAAACAAACCTCCTTTTGAAATTAGCCGACTGGGATTAGCCAGAAGCTTCCAAGTCACGAATATCTTTGCCCGCATGAATGTTTTTGAAAATGTACGCTGTGCCCTGTTTTGGCCAAACGGCTACAACTATTCATTTTGGCATCTTGTCGGCAAACAAACTGAATTGAATGAAAAAGCAGTCCATGTACTTGAACAGATCGGTCTGAAAGATAAGATGCATTATCCGGCTGGCGAGCTGGCCTATGCTCAACAACGTGCGTTAGAGCTCGGTATAGCCATTGCAAGCAATGCTGAGATTATTATGCTGGATGAACCAGTTGCTGGCATGAGTCGCAGCGAAGCGCAAAATGCAGTCGAATTGATAAGGCGTGTCACTGCGGGCAAGACACTTATAATGGTAGAGCATGATATGAATATCGTGTTCGATGTTGCTGATAAAATTTCTGTTCTTGTATATGGGGAAATCATCGCTAGCGACAAGCCCGAAACCATAAGGGCCAATTCGAGGGTGCAGGAAGCCTATCTCGGCGAGGTGCCAATAGATGCTTGAAGTTTCTGACCTACATGCTTACTACGGAAAAAGCCATATCCTTCAGGGTGTTACCTTTAATGTGCAAAAAGGGGAAATAGTCAGCCTGCTGGGCAGAAATGGTGTGGGTCGCTCCACCACCGCAAAAGCTATCATGGGAGAGGTTCTACCCCAGGGATCCATAAGATTTAAAGATCAGGAAATTGCAGGCAAGAAAAGTTTTGAAATCGCTAACCTCGGTCTAGGTTACGTACCGGAGAACAGAGATATTTTTCCTACCCTTACCGTCCGTCAAAATCTGCAACTGGGTATGAAATCGACTAAAGCGAATGGCCGTTGGAGCATTGAGGAGATCTTTAGCATGTTTCCAAATCTAGCAGACCGCGCAGAGATAGATGGTGGTGTGCTGAGTGGTGGTGAGCAACAGATGCTGTGCATGTGTCGAACATTGATGGGCGATCCCGACATGATAATGATCGATGAACCAACTGAAGGGCTGGCACCTAAAATCGTCGAACAGGTTGCCAACCTATTGCAAGAGATTGCCAATCGCGGTGTAGCAATTTTACTAGTGGAGCAAAAACTTAACATTGCACTAAATATATCTCATCGGCTATATGTCATGGGTCACGGTCAAATGGTATATGAAGGCACCTCTGCAAGTTTGAAGAAAGCAGATAACGTTAGGGCTGAATGGCTGGAGGTATAATGAAACGAACGATGACAATGTGCTTGGTCAAATAGCAGGCCTGCCTCTAGTAATTAAACGTTATACTTGGCCTTTCCAATTTTAAAACAAAGAGAATAAGCAGATGCCAAGAAGTAATTTTCGACTGATATTTACTTTCGTAATATTGGTGCTGTCGTCCAGCACCATAGTCGCCGCGGATTTTTCTCGTGCCCGCCCAGAAGGACTAGGCATGTCATCGGAGCGATTGGGCCGACTCGATACCGTGCTTAATTCTTACGTAGAGAAGGATCAGATTGCCGGCCAGGTGTTACTGGTGCTAAGAAACGGAAGAATTGTCCATTCCTTAGCCAATGGGATGCGTGATATCGGAACTGGAGAACCCATGACAGAAGATACGATTTTTCGAATTGCATCCCAAACCAAAGCAATAGTCAGCACAGGCATCATGATTCTTCACGAAAGAGGACAACTTGATATCAGTCATCCCCTAAGCCGCTATATCCCCGAATGGGAGAATGTGCAGGTAGCTGTCCCCGATGAGAACGGTAGCTATGACCTGGAGCCAGCGGAACGCCCGATTACCCTGCGACACCTGCTCACTCATACTGGGGGTATGAGCTATGGCACTGGCCCAGCGTCTAAGGAGTGGGAAGACGCTGATTTTCAAGGATGGTATTTTGCCAACAAAACCGAAACCATTGGCGAATCAATAGCCCGCATGGCTTCACTGCCGCTAGATGCCCATCCGGGAACAGCTTGGATTTACGGTTACAACACCGACATTCTCGGAGCAGTGATAGAAAAAGCTAGCGGAATGGATTTAAACAATTTCCTGCAACAGGAAATCTTCGAACCACTAGATATGAGTGATTCCCACTTTTACCTGCCGGAAGCAAAGCGTGACCGCCTGGCAGTGGTTTATCAACCGAAGCAAGGAGGTGGAATAGAAGCTATTTCTGCTATAGATGGAATGCGTAGCCAGGGCATGTACATTGACGGCCCTCGGATTAGCTATTCGGGCGGTGCTGGATTGCTTTCAACTGCAAAAGATTACGCCAGATTTCTACAGATGACCCTCAATGGAGGTGAGTTGGATGGTAAAAGAATCCTATCGCGCAAGACGATTGAGTTGATGACTACTAATCATCTCGGTGAACTTCCTTTTCGTAGTGGGCAAGGATTCGGTTTGGGATTCTCAATTGTTACCGACCTGGGTGAACGTGGCACTCTTGGTTCAGTGGGCGAGTACGGCTGGGGAGGAGCTTACCATTCCACTTATTGGGTCGACCCACTGGAAAACTTGGTGGTGGTCTATCTGACTCAGATAATCCCTGCAACCGGACTGGATGACTATGCGAAACTCCGCAGTGGTATCTACCAAGCAATTATTGACTAATAAAATATAAGAAGTGACTTCCTGACAAGAGTCAGGCTGGCTCCAAGGGTATCGTTTCAGAACAATGACCAAAAACTTAAGACTTTCCGTCCTTGACCAATCACCAATAAAAGCAGGGAGTACAGCAAAAGAGGCATTACTAGAAACCATTGACCTGGCACAGTTATCAGATGTGCTGGGTTACTATCGGTACTGGGTCGCTGAACATCATGCCTCTGATGCTTTATCTGGTTGCTCGCCGGAAGTACTTCTAGGTAGGCTAGGAGCTGAAACAAAGAAAATTCGCATAGGTTCCGGCGGGGTTATGCTTCCTCACTATAGCCCGTACAAAGTTGCTGAGAATTTCAAGTTACTCGAAACGATGTACCCCAATCGGGTCGATCTAGGGGTCGGGCGTGCTCCGGGTACAGACCCTTTCACTGCGGCGGCACTTCGTTACGGCTCGCCTCTAGGTCCAGAATATTTTCCTGACATGGTGGCAGACTTGCAGGCTCTATTGAACGATAGCGACCCAAAGACCCCTGGCATGGAACACGCCCGCGCATTCCCAACGGTCAAAGTGCCTCCCGAGCTCTGGATGCTTGGTTCCAGTGAAGATAGCGCTATGTTTGCAGCCTTGGCGGGTTTGCCTTACAACTTCGCTTACTTCATCAATCCGCTAATAAGGCCTGATATTTTTGACTATTACAGGGAGCGATTTAAACCTGGGCCCAATTTCGAAGAGCCCCATACCTGTCTCACTGTCTTCAGTATCTGTGCAGATACCGAAGCTGAGGCACTGGAACTTTCGCGAAGCAGAGACCTATGGTTTATTCGTCTCTTAAGAGGCAATCCCGGGCCTTTCCCGAGTATTCAGGAAGCTTCGGACTACGAGTATTCTGATGGCGAACTTGCCGCATTGGCTGACAACAAACAAAAACGGGCAGTTGGAACACCGGATCAGGTCTGGGAAAAATTGATAGCATTGGTGGAGCGTTTCAAACTAGATGAATTAATGATAATCACAATCACCCACGACGCAGAGGCACGGCGAAATTCTTATAAGCTAATAGCCTCTTCTGCTTGAAATTAGTATCAATTCGTGCCGACGAAATTATCCAAAGTTGAAATGTTTTTGAAACGTGGAATATTAATTCCCTGCTCTTTCAAAAACTATTTTTCGTGACGCGCCTCTTGTGGCATAAGAGCGGCACGAATAGTGGAGCCCCAGATCAGGTTACCCATATCATTTAAATGTAGATTATCGTCTACAAAGATATCGGTCATAACTGAACCATTAGCTTTCAAAAATGGTGATGCTGCGTCGATGTAGTAGACCAAAGGATCATTCTTAGCAATCGCCTCGTAACCCCAATTTACTTTTTGTGCATTTGACCACACGTTCTGCCGCAATACACTGGGCTTGACCGACATTACATAAATACGGGCTGCCGGAAGTTGATCGTGAATCTTGGCAATTATTTCCTTCAGCTGGCCAAGGATTTTATTTTCAGGTATGCCGTAGGATGTATCGTTATCCCCTTCGTAAATAAGGATGGCACGGGGTTTATATCTTAAAGCCACTCGCTCGAGGTGGTAGAGTACATCTCCCATCACGCTGCCTCCAAATCCCCGTGGAATAACCGTTAGCGGGGCCAATGCTGCGACCGCCTGATCATTCCATCGCGCGATACTGGAGCTTCCGGTCAATACGATCGCACCTTCTGCCTGAGGATCCAGCCGATCCTGTCGTTCGAATCGCTGCATGGTTTCCTCCCACCGAGTGGGATCGGTACTTTGAGCACTGGTCGGAAGAGAAAATACCAACAAGGCCATCGGAAAGAGAAAAATCCGGGAGAGTCGTGATATGAGCGTATTCATTATCTAAACCTTCTTATTTGAAGAATTCCTGATAGAACCAGAGTTTAATCTATCCGCCCACCGAATTCTAACCACGTGGCGAGTTCAGAGCCAAGCTCGGCTTGCGCCAGTGAATTGTAAGCTGCAATTTGTTTATCCATTAAAACGCCTTGCCAACGTTTATTCGTGCCTTTATGGAAGAAATTGCTTGTGTCTTTCCAAACCCCCTCGGTAGCACCAGGAGCCATCTTACTTGCATTAGATTTCATTGAGTCAAACGATACGCCTCCCAAAAGGGTTGGCCAAAGCTCTTCATCAACCGGAATATCCAGAAACGCAGAGATTCGACGCATCTCTGCATCAGTGTCCTTTTGCAGGTCATCGTAATGTACCATCAAGATGTTCGGTCGATGACGATATTCCCACCAGGTCTTGGCATGATGCAGGTGTGACCACCATGGATAACCATTATTTTCCCAAGGAAACGAACCACGAGTCAGCCATTCATCAAACGCCGGCCCTATGTCTTCTGAAGGGTGCATTAAAGGTGGCCCTTCTCTGCCCGGAGCATTGTTCAAATTCTCTATAATTTCCGATCTCATGTTGTGCCAGTGATTCCACAATGACATCCAGACATCCTTACCATCTCTACCAACGAATATGTACTTGGCCTCTTTAAAAAACCGGAGTCCATCGAGGGGTAGGTGAGTCTTGATATAACGACGGCTCTCGAGTGCTTCCAGTTGTGCCAGAACATCTTCGATAGGACCAAAATTAGCGTCGAGCCAGGGAGAAAGCTGATCTTGTGGTACCGGAGGTTCAGGCGCCTGGAATACCAGTGATGCACAGATGCCCTGCACCCAGGTTGTTCCAGCCTTATAAGAGGTTGTGATGATAATATCGTCATCCCTGACCTTAAAATTATCCCACCGTTGACCGTCTATAAGAGCACTACGGTAATAATGTTTGATTTCCGCCTTTTCGTTAGGTGTCATTGTTATTTGCCAGCTAACAGGAGAACAATTAGTTTGGATCTAATCGAACAAAATATCTGGGCGGAAATCCTGTAAGAATTCGGAAAACGAGTCCCAGGCTATTTTCGCTGTCAATCCGGTCATGTTCTTCTCCTTCTACCGGAATCGCTCTGTATTCGCTTGTTTCCCCCCCATAATTAACCCTCATCCTTGGGTTAGCCGTTGCTTGACGATACCAGGCTCGAGGCCAGTGATTCGCAGCCACATAAATCATGCCGTTACTCTCAAGTCTTTCTACTACACGATCATTACCATTATTTTCATTGTCAAACGTAGTAATTACCATGGCTGTCCCCGCTTGGGGTTGGAAATAACCCAGCAAGGATTCAAACACAACAACAATTCCAACATAAAAAAGAAAAACAGCGGTGACAATCTTTGCGGCCTTTGCGGCTTTCATAGCTTCTCCCTTTGCTCATTACTCACGATTAATTTCGCGAGCTGAAATCCTAAGTTCTTCAAATGCCGACATTGTAGAATTCTCCAGCTAGCCTCTACACATTGACCAGCACCTGCCGACCGCACACATTGCCGGCTTTAAGGTCGATCAGGGCTTGATTCGCTTCTCTTAGTGGACGTTCAGTAATTTCAATTGGGGCAATCTTGCCCTGTCGCACCATAGCCATTAGTTCACCCATATCCTCCAGACCGCCAACATAGCTACCCTGGATGATACGGGCATTCATCGGAATAAAGGGAATGGGTATTGTTAGAGATCCGCCATAGAGCCCCACAACGATTAACATACCCCCTTTGCGTAGACAGCCAAGACCATAACTGACACTCTCCTCCGCGCCTACAAAATCTAGAGCTGCATAAGCGCCACCTGTTGCTTTCCGGATTTCTTTAGCAGTCTGAAGTTCAGAAGAATTGTAAACTCGGTTTACACCAAGAGCCCGAACAGCCGTCAGCTTGTCCTCATCGATATCAACAACTATTGGATCCATTCCGAGAGCACGGGCAATCTGGATAGCCATCATACCTACACCACCCGCTCCAATAATTACGATATCATCGCCTTCATGAAGTTCACCAATTTTTTTCAGGGCTCCATAAGCGGTCAGACCAGAACAAGCGTAAGTAGCAGCCAGCGAATCCGGCACATCACCTTTATCAAACAAATAACGGCTGTGAGGTACCAGAACATGATCGGCAAATCCACCTGCATGCGCAATACCAAGAGCACAACCTGGAGTGCACAACTGTTCATCTCCCCTCTCGCAGGCTGCACACTCACCACAACCAATCCATGGAAATACCACTCGTCGATCTCCGATCTCAGCATCTTCTGCATCCGGTCCTACCGCAATCACTTCTCCAAAAATCTCATGCCCCAATACCATTCCTTCACGACCAACTTCAAGCTGCTTCCCACCACCAAGGTCAAATACACCTTCATGCATGTGAATATCCGAATGGCATACTCCGCAGGCCATAGTCTTGATCAATACCTCGGTTCCCTGTGGTTCAGGCGTTTTGGATTCCACTTCAATCAATGGTGCTCCGAAAGTGGTTGTTTGATAGGAAATCATTAGCCTGCCTGTTTTTCTTTATCCCATTTTGCAAATGTTTTCCCTTCCTCGGCTAACTTCTGCAAGAGAGGTGCAGGTTTCCAGTACTGTTCACCGTAGCGCTCGCGGAACTCACAAATCTTGTCATATACATTTTTCAAACCCACCTGGTCGGCGTAATGCATGGGCCCCCCTTTAGCTACTGGAAAGGCGTAGCCAAACACATAAATTACATCAATATCACTGGCGCGCTGAGCAATACCTTCTTCCAGGATCAATGCACCTTCATTGATAAGAGGGTAGAAACAACGTGCTAAAATTTCTTCGTCGGTAATTTGGCGCTGTTCGACACCAAGCTTAGCAGCTTCTTCCTTTACTAATGTTTCCACTTCCGAATCAGAATCGCGGCGCCGAGTTTCTGGATCGTACTTATAAAATCCCGATCCAGTCTTCTGCCCATGCCGACCCATTTCGACAAGTAGGGTGCCCATGCGATAGAGCCTGGGATCCTCGGGCAAATCGGCACGCCCCTGACGAGCTTTGTACCCTACATCAAGCCCAGCGAGGTCGCTCATCGCCAGTGGCCCCATGGCCATACCAAAGTTTTCCAACGCAGAGTCTACTTGTTCTGGCGTACAGCCATCGAGCAACAGCATCTGTGCTTCCCGACCGTAACCTCCTAGCATGCGATTACCTATAAAACCATAACAAACCCGCGATAGAGCGCATACCTTACCTATTTTCTTACCGATCCGCATCGCGGTTGAAAGCACATCGTCTGCAGTCTTTTCCCCGCGCACCACTTCCAACAGCCTCATTACATTAGCTGGACTGAAAAAATGCATACCCAGCACATCCTGTGGACGCGCTGTAGCTTCGGCGATAGCATTTACATCCTGATAGGAAGTATTTGTGGCCAGAATTGCCCCTGGCTTACAGACTGCATCGAGTTTAGTAAAAACCTCTTTTTTTAGTTCGAGGTTTTCAAAGACGGCCTCAATTACCAAGTCAGCATCAGCGATATCGAGGTACTCTGTAGTCCCGGTAATTGTGCCAATGCGTTCTTCCATTTTATCTTCAGACAATTTCCCTTTCTGCACGGTAATGTTGTAGTTCTTACGAATAATGCCCATTCCGCGCTGTAGCGCGTCATCGTTTATTTCCAGCATAACCACCGGAATTCCCACGTTTGCAAAACACATAGCAATACCACCGCCCATGGTTCCACCACCTATAATAGCGACCTTTTTGATGTCTCGCACCAGCGTGTCTTTTGGAAGATCCTGGATTTTGGCCGCCTGTCGTTCTGAAAAAAATATGTGCCGCATCGCCGCGGATTCTGGGGATGTAACTAGCTCACGAAATAACTCCCTTTCCCGTTCTAATCCTTCGTCCATTGGCAATTCGACCGCTGCTTCGATACAAGAAACAATCCTATCCTGAGCAATCTGGCCTCGCGCTCTCTTCGCTAAATGTTTTCGAGCATTTTCAAAAAATCCAGGCTCGACAGTAGCTGGATCAATTTTAATATCACTAATGCGTTTAAGTGGAGCACCTGACCCTATTAATTCCTTTGCATATTGGATGCCGCCCGCTTCCAAATTATCACCTTCAACAATTCTATCTATGAGCGTCATTTCCAGGGCTTTGCTGGCCGAAATCGGATTGCCCCGGGTAATCATGTCTAATGCAGCCTTAACCCCAGTGAGTCTAGGAACCCTTTGAGTGCCCCCTGCGCCAGGCAACAAACCTAGTTTTACTTCCGGCAGTCCCACTTTCGCGGAGGTTAAGGCGCAGCGGTAATGGCAGGCAAGTGCGACTTCAAAGCCACCTCCTAGCGCAGTCCCATGAATCGCGGCAATTACTGGCTTGCCGGAATTCTCTATGGCATCAAGCACCAGAGGAAGCCCAGGGTCTTGAGGTGGCTTACCAAACTCCGTGATATCAGCTCCAGCAATAAATGTGCGTCCCTCACAGAGGAGCACAATAGCCTTGGAAGCGTCTTCATTTGCAGTATTGATCGCATTCAAAATTCCCTCTCTAACTGCCTGTGCCAAAGCGTTTACCGGCGGATTGTTGACACTAACAACACCGATGTTGTCTTTAAGTTCGTAGCTGACTACTTCCGACATAATTATTCCTTTCTAAATTGGTAATTTACATTGAATTCTAGACGGCTCTTTCCAGAATTTCTGCTGTCCCTAGAGGTAGAGTAATTTCAATGCAAAGACTGAACTATCTGCGCTAATCTGTAGGGTCCGACTCCTGCTGGAGAACCTCGAATAGGAGCACACAAAGGCGGTCATTCTAGCATAGTAATTCCGCTGTAAGCAGCAGCACAGCGGACCGTAAAGTCGATTAAAGAGAGTGGTTATGCTAGGTTAGCCGCTCGATTTCAGGGGGCGAAAATGATACGAGATCAGGAAACCATCAATCAGCTTGTAGGTTTGGTAGAACGCTTTGTACGGGAGCGCCTAGTACCTAATGAAAAAAAGCTTGAGGAAGAAGCCAAGCTACCAGAAGACATCCTGCAAGAAATGAAAGCTCTGGGCTTGTTCGGGCTAACCATTCCGGAGGAGTATGGTGGACTCGGACTCACCATGGAAGAAGAAATACTCATAGCTATCGCTCTGGGACGGACTTCTCCTGCTTTTCGCTCGATAATAGGTACTAATAATGGAATCGGATCGGCAGCGATAGTGTTCAATGGCTCTGAAGAGCAGAAGCAAAAATATTTGCCACGTTATGCGAGCGGGGAATGGATTAGTTGTTTCTGCCTGACTGAGCCGGAGGCTGGCTCTGATGCCGCATCACTGAAAACCAGTGCTCGGCGTGAAGGCGATCACTATATTCTGAATGGGACCAAGAGATACATAACGAACGCCATTATTGCCGACACTTTCAATGTTATGGCGCGCACTGATCCGGCCATTCAGGGTGCTCGCGGTATCTCTTCCTTTATCGTTGAACGTGATACCCCAGGTATAACGCTTGGACCGGTAGACAAAAAAATGGGCCAAGCCGGCTCGATGACCTGTGATGTAACCTTCGAAGATTGTCGTGTACCCGCTGAAAACCTGATCGGAGAAGAGGGTGAGGGATTCATTACTGCTATGAAAGTACTGGATCGCGGCCGCTTGCACATTTCGGGAGTTAGCGTCGGGGTCGCCGAGAGATTGATTGCTGATGCTCTGGATTACGCCTTGCAACGCAAACAGTTCGGCAAACCCATTGCAGAACAGCAACTCATTCAAGCTATGCTGGCGGATTCTCAAACCGAAACCTATGCCGCAAAATGCATGACTCTCGAGACTGCACGCCAACGCGATAAGGGTGAAAACGTCAGCACCGAGTCATCGGCCTGCAAATTGTTCGCAACTGAGATGGTAGGGCGTGTAGCCGACCGGGCTGTGCAAATTCATGGTGGTGCGGGCTATATGTCTGAGTATGCCGTGGAACGCTTCTACCGCGATGTTCGCCTATTCCGGCTCTACGAGGGCACCTCTCAAATCCAGCAGATTATAATTGCCCGCAACATGATAAAAGAGGCTAGCTAAATCATCCATGTTGACAAAGATCAACGCTTCAAGTGAAAGTTACGTATGTCCGATTTCAAAATCCTAACTCTAAATATACACAAGGGATTCTCCGCGAATAATCGGCACTTCGTACTAGAAGAAATCAGGAGCAATTTAAGGGAGACTGAGAGCAATATAGTATTCCTGCAAGAAGTCATCGGCGAACATGAAATGCACAAAGAATCGATCTCGAATTGGCCAGATACTAACCAGTTTGAATTCTTAGCAGAGACGACATGGAGCCATTACGCTTACGGAAAGAATGCCATTTACCAGCATGGGCACCATGGCAACGCCATCCTCAGCGAATTACCATTTACTAATTTAAATAACATCGATGTTTCCACGTTACGCTTCTCCCAAAGAGGCTTCTTACACGGGCTCCTGGAGAACAACATTCATCTATTGTGCATTCACCTCGGGCTGTTTGAGCGTGAACGACGGAAACAAATGAAGAAACTTATGTACTACATCGATAACATAATCCCAGCATCCGAGCCAATTATTCTTGCCGGTGATTTTAACGATTGGCGAAAAACTACCCATCGAAGACTCAAGCAGGCCTACGGTTTAATCGAAGCTTGTGAGCAGCACCGGCATCAGGTTGCAAATACCTTCCCAGCTAAGATGCCGATGCTACCGATGGATCGAATTTATCTACGCGGTTTTACTGTAAAAAATATCGAAGTTTTGTCAGACTATAGCTGGCAACAATTATCCGATCATTGTGCAGTTGTGGCCGATATTAATCTCCAAACAACATAGACTAACAAATCGCAAATGTTTGATTTTTATTTAGAAACCATCAGAAGCGCACCATTGAAATCAAGTTAATATTCATCGCTATATTGGCAGCTAATCATGCAATGAGACGAATTCACAACTCAGCTGCTTGTCTTTTCACCCTTTATACAGCTGATATTTGATGTTGCCATTAACAGAATCCAATCGACTAGCTGGTGATTACAGATCCAATAAGAACAGAAGATAACCGTAATTCAAGCCCTCAGGCTTAGGTACCTGCGAAAATCGGAGACACACATTATGTATAACAAGATACTTGCAGCTGTTGATCTTTCCAACGACTCCCAAAAAGTGATTGATACCGCGTTGCAGATGGCTGGCGGCACTGGGAAGTTACACCTAGTGCACGTGGTGGAGCCAGTTGCTGCTGCATACAGCATGGACATTTACGCAGTAAACATTAGCGAGATGCAACTGGAGGCAACAAACTTTGCCGAGGAAAAATTGAATAAGATTGGTAATGACATCGGGGTTGATAATAAGCATATCCACACCTTGCTTGGAGCTCCCGCTCCAGAAGTACGCAACCTCGCTAATGAGATAAACGCCGACGCCATCGTGATTGGAAGTCATGGGCTTTCAGGCTGGAAGATCTTGTTGGGCTCGACGGCCATTAAAGTGCTACATGGCTCTACCTGCGATGTTCTTACAGTACATGTAGGAAAAGATTCCTGATCAGAGAGATTAAAGAAAAAGTGATCCCCCGGCAAGAGCTGCGGCGGTGTTTTTCATCGTGCTTAAATTGTGCTGGGATCCGAAAAATGCAAAACTACACAAGCGTTACCGGTTTGTAGCGAAACACATTAATTGAGGCTAAAATCCGCTGGGTCAAAATACTAGATATTGAAACGCTCCATCTAACCATCTAAGCAAATTAAAAACATCTAACTAACGAGTCCGCAATAATGAGTTCCACTGAATTACCATATCCTCGGCTGCTCGAGCCGCTCGACCTTGGCTTCACTACACTGAAAAACCGTGTGCTGATGGGTTCCATGCACACAGGTCTAGAAGACATTCCTGATAGCCACCAGCGCATGGCTGCTTTCTATGGGGAGCGGGCCCGAGGAGGCGTTGGTCTTATCGTAACGGGTGGCTTCATGGCCAGCAGGTATTGCTTACCAGAAGGTGTCGAACCCATATTCAAACACCCCGGTGAGGTTGCAAAACACAAAATCGTTACGGATGCAGTACACGACGAGGGTGGAAAAATTTGTTTACAGATTCTGCATACTGGGCGTTATTCACGAACGGAAAATTTGATTGCCCCGTCTCCTATCAAGGCTCCTATTAATCGATTCGTCCCCCAAGAGGCAACAACTGAGATCATCGAAGAAGAAATCGAAGCTTTTGTAAACTTCTCTGAGTTTTGTCAGCAAGCCGGTTATGACGGTGTTGAAATTATGGGCTCTGAAGGCTATTTCATCAATGAGTTTATTGTTAAACGCACTAACCGCCGTAATGATAAATGGGGTGGTAGCTACGAAAATCGTATTCGTCTGCCATTAGAAATTGTAAAGCGTGTGCGAGCAAGACTGGGAGAAAACTTCATAATAATCTTTCGGCTTTCTATGTTGGACTTGGTGGAGGGAGGCAGCAACCATCAAGAGGTAATAAAGCTTGGACAGGCTCTTTGCAATTCTGGCGTTACTATTATTAACACAGGTATCGGCTGGCACGAAGCCCAGGTTCCGACAATAGCGATGAAAGTCCCCAGGGCTGCATTCACCTGGGTGACCACCCAATTCAGGGACAAGTTTTCTGTGCCGGTCATAACCTCCAACCGCATCAACACTCCTGACGTTGCTGAAGAAGTTCTTGCCCGAGGAGATGCTGACATGGTGTCCATAGCCCGACCATTGTTAGCCGATGCGGACTTTGTTAAAAAAGCTGCTGCCGGTAGAGCGGATGAGATCAATACCTGTATCGGTTGTAACCAGGCCTGCCTGGATCACACCTTTAATCGGCAGTTAACGAGCTGCTTGGTTAATCCTCGCGCCTGCCACGAACTTGAACTGAATATTAGTAAGACAAAGCAAAGCAAGAACCTGGGAATAGTCGGTGCTGGGCCAGCCGGACTCGCTTCAGCGATAACCGCAGCAGAACGCGGCCACAAAGTTACTCTGTTCGACGCCAAAGACAAGATCGGTTGACATTTTAATCTTTCCAGGAAAATTCCCGGCAAAGAAGAATTTGATGAAACACTACGCTACTACAAGACGCAACTGGACA
>JAKUTG010000260.1:0-3494 GCA_022447905.1 Pseudomonadales bacterium
GGGCAACAATCCGTGAGTGGTCCGGTAGGCGCAAGTACACGACATTCGGAGGGCTGAACCCCTACAGCTAGAACGCTATCGTGCGCGGATGCGTGAGAACTGTAGAGCATAAGTTGTGGATATTCTGAGAGCAGAGGCATTTTCGGGTAAGCCTTAATGGAGGATTATCCGCATGAAGAAAACACTGCTTCAACCTGATTGTAATCCTCCTGCCATGTTAATCAATTTCCTAACATCACCTATTATTTCTACAGCTGCTGACGTTGTTTGGTCTTCTAAGATCGTTCCTTTATGGTCATATAATTTTAGATAAATATTACCATCAAGATATTCATGCACTCTGGGAACCATATCAATTTTATCAGGTGCGTATAGCAAGCCTGCTTTATGCCCTTTTTCAATGGTGAGTTCCAACACGAGATCGTTCTGCCTTAATTGCCAGGAAAATTTATTAGAATCGTAATGGATTTCTTTGGTAACTGTATTTCTGTAGGTCGTAAAACGATAAAGATTATTTTTATGGTATAAACCAACGATAAATCCAGCAAAATCTGTGTTTTTCCAAGGGATAGTTGCCAATGATGCAGTGATGCTTAAATCATTATTCGAAAAATTATTTGATTGTGCCCAGATCCAGTTTTCAGGAAAGTTGCGGCCCCAGTCTTTTTCGATATAGCCTCGACCACCAACAAAATCATAATTAGAACCATTAAATTCAATTTCGCCATCTAAGGAATGATCCATGCTCAGGATGCCATGAAAGCATTCCATAGTGGGCACATAAGCGTACCAACCCATACAACCCGGTTCGAATAGAGTTACCGGCCAAGGTTTCAAATTATCTGCAGTGACCTGTCCTTTGATTGTAAGAGCTTCTGATTCAATATCTAAGATTATGTTTTGCGATGAAAAGTAGTTTGATCCAATGTGTAGACTGTAACTGGATGTACTACAGCTGAACTGCTGAACTTCAAATCGCTCATAGAATACCTCACCTTTATCACCATCAAAAATCATTACAAAAGCTGTTTGATTATTATTAAACCCGCTGCGATAAATACCAGGAATTATCGCCAGTGCGTGACCATCATTCGTGACCAATTTATGATACCATCCTTCAAAAAATGGTCTTTTATTGTTTTCCCCGTGGTAAGCACTGGGGTCACGTAAAAACATCATTTAATCATATATTTATAAAATATGCCCATTATCAAACAAAAAAGCCCTCGTGAGGAAACTATTTGAGCCAAAGGCGTTTCATTCATCCAATATTCTGATTGGATGTGATTGACTATTTGCAATTAGTCTAATTTACTCAAGCTGGACTATACAACACTGTTTTGCGCGTCCGGTGTGGTGCCCCCGCCTGAGTTGCGGGCCTGCGGGGTGAGGGGGCAGAATTAGGGCATGAAAAAAGACCGGCTGTGTGCGCTTGCGATAGCCTGGCTTGTAACAGTAGCAGTTACATCGCTCTCGGCTCAGACCGATATGGCCCCACAGGGATGGCGATATTTCGGCGGGAATAAAGCGTTCATGAGATACGCTCCGCTTGATCAGGTCCATAAGGGCAATGTTGGAGAACTCAGTGTTCTTTGGCGCCGTGCTGCGACGGATCCCGCATTTACTGCCAGGTTTCCAGATCGTGCAGTATCTGGAAACCTTAGGTCGACTCCGATCCTGATTGATGATGTCCTCTATGCACCGAATGCCCTAGGTCTTGTCGAGGCATTTGATCCAGGAACTGGGGAGACCATCTGGCGCCAAGAACCGTTCGACACCTCACTAGAAGAAGCTTTTGGACGCAGCTCTCGCGGCGTGGATTACTGGGAAGATGGAACTGAGCAGCGAATTCTCTCTGTCCGGGGAGCCCACTTATATGCACTCGATGTTAAAACCGGGAACAGCTATTCCAATTTTGGAGAACAAGGCCGAGTAAACCTGATTCCGCCTTCTGCACGTTCTTTTAGTTGGTCCTCTGGTCCTATCGTAGTTGGGGATGTGGTGGTGATCGGAGGGGTCGTCGACGGAGCTGGGGATTCCGGGATGAACTGGCGTGAAAGCCAACCAGAGCATGTACGCGGGTATGATGTTCGCAGCGGACAACTACTCTGGACTTTCCATGTAGTCCCGCAAGAGGGCGAACTAGGTGTCGACTCTTGGGGTGAGGACTCGTGGAAATATTCCGGGGACCTGGGATCGTGGTGCTGCTTCAGCGCGGACGAGGAACTCGGCTTTGTATATGTGCCATTTTCCGCCCCTACTGCTGCCTATTTCGGTGGTCACCGTCCTGGCTACAACCTTTTTTCGAACAGCCTCGTTGCGATCGATGCTAAGACAGGAGAGCGGGTCTGGCATTTTCAGATGGTCCACCACGATCTCTGGGAGTACGACACTGTTGGGCCTCCTATACTCGGCGAAATCACGGTCGATGGCCGGAGAATCCATGCTGTTATGCAGCCTAGCAAGACTGGGTTCTTATACGTATTCGACCGCCAAACTGGGGAGCCTGTTTGGCCAATCGAAGAGCGTCCGGTACCCCAATCGGATGTGCCCGGGGAACATTCGTCACCGACCCAGCCCTTTCCCACCAAGCCAGCTCCGTTTGCTCAGATCGGTATCACAGAAGACGACCTTATTGACTTTACCCCCGAAATCCGGGAGCGAGCACTGGCCATAGCAGATTCATTCGTCTTCGGCTCAATTTTTACGCCTCCATCCATCGTAACTGAAGAGCCTGGAAGGGGGGGGACACTAATGCTTCCTGGATCATGGGGAGCTGGTAATTGGAATACTGGTGCCTTCGATCCGGAGACAGGATTCTACTATGCATTCGCGCACTCTATCCCAAGGGTGTACCGATTAGAAAAGACCACAGATCCGAATTCGGAAATGCCCTATTGGAGTCCCAACCGGGATGCTCCCTATCTTGATGGACTACCGATAACGAAACCTCCATGGGGACGGATCACAGCTATAGACATGAATACAGGTATACATGTGTGGTCGGCTACAAACGGGGATGCACTCAGAGACCACCCACTCCTCAAAGACCTGGACCTCCCACCTCTCGGAATAGCTAGTCGGCCAGCCGCTTTAGTGACTCGAACACTCCTCTTTATGGGGGATGGAGCCAATGTCTTTGGGGGCGTGCAGCGCAATATGTGGGGAAAAGGATTTCGAGCGTACGACAAGGCCACGGGTAAAGTGCTGTGGGATACCGAGCTTCCCACAGGAGTTACTGGTGCACCGATGACCTATATGTTCCAGGGCAAGCAATATATTGTCGTTCCCATCGGGGGGAGGGACGATCCTCCTGAGTGGTTAGCACTGGGTCTAGGATAGCATAGATCCTACTTGGCTCATCAGAGGACATTTCTGCCACCCTCGGTATTTGCGTACCCCCCTATTTCAACGAACACAACGCAGGACTATAAAACACTGTTTTGAGTGTCCGGTGAGGTTCTCCCGTCTACGTTGCGGGACTGCGGAGGGTA
>JAKUTG010000261.1:0-3451 GCA_022447905.1 Pseudomonadales bacterium
GATCTATCACACGAGTTGCAAAATTACCGGAACGCTCACTTCTTCGATAGAACTTCCACACTACCTGTTTAACCATATCATCGCAGCTTTCAGAAATGTGGTGAAATTTACTTTGGCAGCGGATCCGCTAATATACTAAAGTTTTTACTTTACTAATTTATTAATTTTGAAAAAAACTGTTTAATTTATTAGCGAAACCTCCGTTTATAAATCTTATATAAACTAAATACTTTATTTAAAACACCGATAACGAATTAACTAGGCCCGGAACTCCCATGGAATACTCAAAGAATCAAGAAAAAATCCTACAGCGGCTGAAGACTCGTGGCCCTCAGTCAGTAAAAATTATTTCAAATCAATTAGATATGACTACGATGGGTGTCCGTCAACATCTTGCGGAACTACGTAAAAAGGGCGTAGTTAAACAGACTCAGGAAGAGAAGCAAACTCGGGGAAGGCCGGTTCGCCTCTGGAAACTGACCAAATCAGGGCATGAAAATTTTACTGATAGCTACTCTCAGATAACCTTGGAGCTCATTGAGGTAATTCGTAGCTCTTTGGGAGAGGATAGCCTTAACGTGCTAATAGATAAGCGCCATGAGCCGCTTCTCGAAAAATACAAGAAGGCAATGGATGATGCTGGTGAGGCTCTAGAACTCCGTATTGAGACACTTGCAGAATTGAGAAACCATGAAGGCTATATGGCTGAGGTAAGACTCACGCCAGCTGGCTGGTTACTAATCGAGAATCATTGCCCAATCCGTGCTGTTGCCGAATGTTGTCAGCAATTGTGCCACTCAGAGTTACAGATTTTCCGAGAATTGTTCAGGAGACGTGCAGAAGTTGAGAGAATCGACCACCTCCTGGCTGGAGCCCGTCGTTGTGCATACAGAATTACCGAAATGCACGATTTCTAGGAATGAAACTCAAATTAGTAATAATTACTAAGTTGTATGACGATTAAAGTTACTCCCATTAAATTAAAAATTAATCTTCCCTGCCCTTAATTTTTTTTTCAACGTTAGTCAAGATCCCGCGCAATATATTCAGCTCCATCATATCTATACGAATTCGGCCAAATAGTCTCCGTATTCGATGCATTAACTGCCTTGGGTTTTCTGGGTCATGAAAACCAATCGTTACCATTACACGTTCCAAGTGTTCATAAAAACTTTCAACCTGCTCCCCTGTCGCCGTTTCCTGATCCCAGAGGTTATATTTGTCCCGCGGAGTTAACTCCTCCGCTTTAAGCACCACTTTGCGAAGCTCGTAACAAATTACCATAACTGCACTCGCCAGATTTAGTGAATTATACGTTTCGTTAGCGGGTATCTGTACATGGTAATGGCAAAGCTGCAAGTCATCATTATTAAGCCCTGAATCTTCTCTGCCAAATACAAGAGCCACACGAGTTGTATTCTTCTCGGAGATAATTTTGGCTGCACATTGTTCCGGGGTTAACATCGGCCAGGGAATTCGACGTGAACGCGCACTGGCCCCGATGACCAAGCCGCATTCCGCAACAGCTGATCGCAAAGAATTCACTACAATGGCAGATTCAAGGACATCAACGGCGGACGCAGCTCGACCAACAGCCACCCCGCTAGGAAATTGCTCGGGCTGCACTAGCGTCATATTTTCCAAGCCCATGTTTTTCATAGCTCGGGCGCTGGCCCCAATATTGCCTGGATGAGAAGGGTTAACCAGTACTACCTTTACATTACTGAAATCTTGCATTTGCACTCAAATTGAGAATAACAGGCCAAGAATTATAACAGTTACCGCCATAGGTGTGGTTTCAACCTAGATTGCCAGTTTGCTATCATGTCGCCACTATATGATGGTGAACCAGTTCGCATGAGTTCACCTTATGCCTTTTCTCTCAATCAGGAATAATCGATGCAAGCCCATCTCAACATAGCCTTGCGTGCTGCGCGCGACGCCGCTGAAGCAATTGCTCACGCAAGTGACCGGCTGGATCGGATAAAAATCATAGACAAGCAACCTGAAAGCTTCCTAACTTCGATGGATCAAGAAGCTGACAATACTATCCACTACCACCTGAAAAAGGCCTTCCCCTCACACGCAGTACATTCTCGCGTTTCCGGGCACCACCCTGGTGAAAATGGTGAGCCAACCTGGCTTGTTGACCCTCTTGTAGGAAGCCGTAATTTCTTTTATGGCTATCCACAGTTCGGGGTATCTATCGCCAAAGCATCCGAGGGTGTAGTAACGCATGCAGTGCTTGTGAGTCCTTTAATAGGAGATGAATTTACCGCCATCCGCGGCGATGGCGCCCTACTCAACTCCCGCAGAATTCGAGTTGCTGAAAGCAAAGAACTGTTGGACACATTGATTGGAGTCGATCAAGCAAAAATTTCTCCGGAGCTATTCGGTAGGTTAACGCAAATACTTTTACAGTCTGGCGCGGAACTAAGGCAATCAGGCTGCAGCCCACTTGACATCGTTCACGTGGCTGCGGGTCGCCTAAACGGTGGCTGGTGCATGTTCCCTAATTCGCTCAGTTTGGCTGCTGCTAACCTAATTCTGACCGAAGCTGGCGGCCTCGTAGGAAACGAGTCAGGTAACCCCGAACTTGAAGAAGGCCATGAGTTGATTTGCGGCAATCCGAAGATATTTAAACAACTGACTATAATGCGCCAGAGAGTTACTTAATTTCTAGCGCAGTGCCACCCGAAGTATTTGCAATTTAATGTGACGGCTGAATTATACTCCCGAATATACGGTATATTGAATGATACTTGGGATGGTCTTTTTAGCCCGTCGCGACCAAGCCGATAATAACGAGCTGCAGAAGCCGTAACCCAATTGAGAATGTATTCCCTAAAGCAGCCGATCCGCGTATGTCCCTGAAAGATAATACTAATCTTCACAACTTGATCGACGGGTCTGTCCAACGGTCTCTCATACGCATGACGACGCCCATGATCATCGGCATGCTAGCACTGTTTACTTTCCAACTCGTAGATACTTGGTTTATTAGTTTCCTAGGTACGGAGTCCCTGACCGCAATCAGCTTTACGTTCCCAGTAACGTTTACCATTATGAGTCTTGCTATTGGCATGGGGATTGGCGCGTCCGCCGTTGTTGCAAAGGCTCTTGGAAAGTCGCAGTTCGAAAAGGCTAAGGAAGCTGCGAGCGTCATAAATTACATCTCATTGATGCTGGCCTGTCTGGTCGTGATTGTCTGCTGGGCGCTGATGGATAACATATTTACGCTCATGGGAGCGAACGATCGCCTGATGCTCCCGATTCGAGAATACATGGTGGTGTGGCTGCCTGGCAGTGTTCTTGTAGTCTGCATCATGACAAGTAACAGTATATTGCGTGGTTATGGCGATACTAAGACCCCTAGCATTCTCATGGCTGCCGCTGCCCTTAGCAACGCTTTGCTCGATCCTCTACTTATCTTCGGTATTGGCCCATTTCC
>JAKUTG010000262.1:0-3447 GCA_022447905.1 Pseudomonadales bacterium
TTCAATTTGCCTCACGATAAAGAATTCCATATCACTTTTGGCTTCATTGATACCCTTCTAAATCATTCAACCGTAACTGAATCCTCATCAACCTGTTCTTGATCTAATGTCTTTGCTGGACGACCACCCGTATTTACTGGCTTATAGAGACTGGATTGGAAAGATTTAGAAGATTTTAGTCGTCCTTGACTAGATAAGTGGTACCAGCGGGCGGACTCGAACCGCCACGCCTGTGAAGGCAATGGATTTTGAATCCATCGTGTCTACCAATTTCACCACGCTGGCATTTTTGACCGGTTCAGCGCAATCTTAGAATTACTATCACTTTAGTAAAAAATTTTCCTACGGTTTCTTTTGAATGTAGGCTGGTTTTTCGCGCTGATAGGCTACACATTATACCAGTTGACTTAAGAGCTGCAATTGCGCCAGTTTTCTTATGGATACCATGTTTTAAGACAATTAAAGATAGGCCCCCAAAAGTAAGAAGTATAAAAAATGCTGCTCAGAGATTTTCATTACGAACTCCCGGAACACCTCATTGCTCAATATCCATTGAAGCATCGAACCGATAGTCGATTGATGTGTCTTAATGCCGCAACCGGATCAGTTGAACACCACGTATTTCACGAAATCATTGAGTATCTCCAGCCCGACGATTTGCTGGTTTTCAATAATACGCGAGTTATTCCTGCTAGGTTATATGGTGAGAAAGGCACCGGGGGAAAAGTGGAAGTTCTGCTTGAACGAGTGCTCGGTGATAACATGGTTGTAGCCCAAGTGAGGGCAAGCAAGTCTCCAAAACCCGGAACGACTCTCGAATTTTGGGCAGGGAAAAACGAGAATGGCCGTAATGAGCAAACTCTCAAGGTACGGGTAGAAGGCCGGCAGGGAGATTTTTTTGTTCTACAGTTTCTTTCAGAATTGAAACTTTCTGAGGCTCTGGCTAGATTTGGGCATGTTCCATTACCTCCCTATATAAAAAGATCCAGCGAGCCCGTCGACGAAGAACGCTATCAAACCGTGTATGCCTCACATGAGGGTGCCGTAGCGGCTCCAACTGCTGGCCTGCACTTTGATGAAGACTTGTTACAGGCGATTAGTTCTAAAGGAATAGAACAGGCCTTCCTGACTCTGCACGTTGCCGCTGCTACTTTTCAACCCGTACGAGTCGGAAATGTTGTAGGTCATAAAATGCATAAAGAGACGATGGAAGTGAATGAGCAAGTTTGCGAAAGGGTAAATGATTGTAAGTCACGAGGAGGTCGGGTTGTAGCAGTTGGAACAACCACGGTAAGAAGCCTTGAGTCAGCGGCAACCGGTGGCATGTTGAAACCTTTCAGGGGGGATACCGATATCTTTATCTATCCAGGCTTTGAATTTCAGATTGTGGATGCGATGGTGACCAATTTTCATTTGCCAGAATCGACCTTGTTAATGTTGGTTAGCGCATTCACGGATAAAGAAATTCTACTTGGCGCTTATTACGAAGCCATAAATAACAACTATCGGTTTTTTAGTTATGGCGATTCTATGTTTGTTTACAAAAGCTAAGCGCGCTGATAGTAGGTTGTCTATTAAATTCTCATTGTAGTTGCTTTTAAATCTTCCTTCTAAGCTGTCCACGGCCTCTCATCGCTGCCCGTTATTTGTTATACTGCGCGGCCTTCAAGCACATATATACTTTCGTTCAATTAACAAGGAATTAGGAGCACATGAAAGCACCCGTACGAGTCGCTGTCACTGGAGCAGCGGGCCAGATTAGTTACTCTCTACTCTTCCGAATAGCTGCCGGAGAAATGTTTGGTAAAGATCAGCCTATTATTCTTCAATTACTCGAGATTTCACCTGCCTTGGAAGTTCTTAAAGGAACGGTAATGGAAATTGAAGATTGTGCTTTTCCGTTGGTTGTGGAAATCATACAAACTGATGACCCGGATATTGCTTTCAAGAATGCCCGATTTTGTATTTTAGTTGGAGCTAGGCCCAGAGGGCCAGGGATGGAACGAAACGATCTTCTGGAAGCTAATGCCCAAATATTTTCACTTCAAGGAAAGGCCATTAATGATAATGCTGACCCAGATGTAAAGGTACTGGTCGTTGGTAATCCCGCAAATACTAATGCGCTAATAGCCTATAGGAATGCCCCTGACCTAAAACCCAAACAATTTACTGCGATGACTCGATTAGACCATAATCGCGCTATTGCCCAGCTTGCACAAAAAACCGGCTGTCACAACAGTGATGTTTCAAACCTAATCATCTGGGGCAACCATTCCGCGACTCAATATCCTGATATTCATCATTGCACGGTAGCCGGTCGGGCTGCGGTGGATTTAGTTGAAAGTTCTTGGGTGCTTGAAACCTTCATCCCTACGGTGCAGCAACGAGGTGCATCCATTATTGAGGCTAGGGGCTTATCCAGCGCGGCTTCTGCAGCCAATGCAGTGATAGAACACATGCGTGATTGGGTGAATGGAACAAATGGCGAGATGGTCAGTATGGGAATATATAGTGACGGATGTTACGGTGTGGAGGAAGGGCTAATATTCTCTTTTCCAGTAATCTGCAAGGACGGAAGCTATTCTGTGGTTCTAGGGCTTTCAATTAATGAGCTGAGTCAAGACCTGATAAAAAGAACCGAGGCAGAGCTCAAAGAAGAGAAGGAAGGGGTTTCAGCGTTGCTCCCGTAGAAATTTTAATGTAAGCGCCATAGGGTTATCCTATAAAAATGAAAAATAATGCTTTGGCGGTAATAAGAAGCAATCCGTTTTGGTCTTACCAGATTGCGGGGTGGTCGATTTGGTTCAGTCTTTTGGTCGCGGGCACCTTTGCTTTTGAGCCAAGTAGTTATCTTTTTGCCCGTTCTCTGGGTTATTTCTATATAGCAGTTCTTGGATTCATATTATCCTCCGGGCTCCGGTATTTGTTTCTTTTCGTATCTGGGTTTCGCCTCGTAGTTCGATCGCTGATGTGTTTTCTTTCTGTTGTCATAGCTTCGATATTGTGGCCAGTTTTGATTGTTACTGTTGGAAGAGTGGTTCCCCTGGATTGGGCAGGGCTCGAGAGTTCTGGAGTAATTCCTACGGAACCATTCGATAATGTTGTAAATCTAACTTATCCCGTTTTTTACATATGGGGAGGGCTTTATTTTGTTATTAAATTGATGCTTCTTCTTCAGGTGGAGCGGGAAAAGGTATTACGGTCAACGGCCCTAGCAAATCAAGCCCAGCTCTCAATGTTGCGTTATCAACTTAACCCCCATTTTCTGTTTAATACTTTGAATGCTATCTCCACACTAGTTCTCGATAAGGCAACTCAACAGGCTAACGAGATGCTTACTAAGCTCAGCAAATTCTTACGTTATTCTTTGGATCATTCGCCTTTAGATAGGGTCACTCTGGCGAATGAGCTTGAAACATCTCAGCTTTATCTCGATATCGAGAAGGG
>JAKUTG010000263.1:0-3434 GCA_022447905.1 Pseudomonadales bacterium
ACCCACTTCGTTACACCGAGGGACCTTAGCTCCTCTGGATCTCTTACCGAATATTGATTAGGAACGCGGTATCCCCGATAACGGCTATGGGCAAAACGAGCTTCCGCTTTAATCTGCATTTTCCTCTTCCATACTTACGACACAGTTCAAAGAAACCATGCATCCAATCCTGGCGTCACACTACTATACCGAGTACACGGGAATCTAAAGGAACTCGTGTGATAGGTTTACTCTATAACGAGCGGCCGTCGAATTTTGGGGTAGAGCATATCTGCTACTGTTTGTCAGCAAATCAACTTGTCAGATCAACGTGAAAAACTATTCGGGATTGCATTATGCGTTCTCCATCTAATGCGCCCCGTCACTTTGGTAAACAGATTTTCATAGTCACAATAGAGTAGCGCTTGTGGAGCGAACACAGCGTGACTTCAGGGAATTTATCAGCAATAACTTTCGAGCCTCTCGCCGTTAACGAATCCGATTAACGGGAATTCGTACGCAAGAAGATGACACCGCTTCGATATTACTTGCTAGGGACCGGGACTTGGTTCGCATCCTATGGGATCCAAGGGGTTATTTTCGCCTGGCTGATCACTTTGGTTCTGCGCGAAACACCGTCCATGGTCGGTGTTGCTCAAACTGCAATGCTGCTTCCGGCCATGTTGTTCATGCTTATCGGCGGGTCGCTCGCGGATCGTTGGGGTGGACGTATCGTGGCAGCTCGGGCTCAGGCATTGGCGGTATTACCGCCTCTGATTCTAGTGTACGTACTTATAACGGATCGGCTCTCAATTGAAATCATGATCGGGTATGCAGCCGCCATCGGAGTATTGAACGCTTTCGTAACTCCTGCACGAGACAGCCTGCTCAATACTGTCGCCTCGGGACGAATTCAGCGCACCGTTGTACAAGTCACCCTTTTGCAATTCACGGTCCAAATGCTGGGCTTCGCCTTAGCCGGAACGGCTGCATATATCGGCGGGGAGTGGATCGTGCTTACCCAAGCACTATTGCTTGCGATCGGGGCGTGGGCCCTCTATCGGCTTCCGCGGATACCGCAATTGGCAGCACAAAAACCAGATTTGTTCATCTCATCAATTTGGCATTCGATCAGAGAAGGAAGTCGCACCGTGATGCAGTCCCCTGGCATGCGAACAGTGGTAATAACAAATGTTGCCATGGGTGTCTTTTTTATGGGGTCTTACATCGTCACCATTCCGTTACACATTCGAGAGATCTACGACGGCACATCCGCCGATCTCGCGATTGTCAACGGTCTGAATTCGTTAGGACTGGTACTCGTCATCTTCACGTTATTGAAACGGGGCGATATAAAACGACAAGGGAGGGCACTTCTGATCGCTCACGGTCTGGGCGCCATATTCCTTGGATGTGCGAGTGCTGTGTCTCAATTTCCGTTATTTGGACTTTTTCTCTTTTGTTGGGGTGCATGCGGAGGCGTCGCGATGAGCATGTCTCGAACGGTAATGCAAGAATTAGCACCCGAAGATCAACGGGGTAGGGTAATGGGATTCTTCTCGTTCTCTTTCATGGGCGCCGGCCCGGTTGGAGCGCTAGGGTTAGGGTTTCTCGTTGAACAATTTGGATCGTCTGCGACGATAGCAATCGCAGGAATCGCTATGCTTGCGATCGCCATATTGATGAGCGTGTGGACACCCTTATGGAAACTCTCGACGTGATGAACTCTCCGTTTCTCCGCGCGGAGCGATCAAGCCGCACTCTAATCTAAATAGCCACCGTCCCAGAGGTATTGCATCACTTGCTCAGCGCAGATCTCTGCTGAGTCGTGTTCGCAATCTAATGTTAATTCAGGCGATAAGGGGGGTTCGTATTCTGAATGTACACCGGTAAAGTTCGGTAATTCTCCGTTCCGCGCCTTGGCGTATAGACCTTTAGCGTCCCGCTCCTCACAAATTTCGAGCGACGCACTGACAAAAATCTCGATAAATTCTCCTTGATCGAGCTGGGCACGAGCCTGATTTCTATCGCTTCGAAATGGGGAGATAAAAGATGAGAGGACGATCAATCCGGCATCTATCATGAGATGAGAAACCTCGGCCACACGGCGAATATTTTCCACCCGATCCGCGTCCGTAAATCCAAGATCCTTGGTCAGTCCATGCCGCACATTGTCGCCATCTAGTAAATAGGTATGCTTACCAAGCGTGTGAAGTTTCTTTTCTACCAGGTTAGCAATCGTCGACTTACCTGCGCCGGATAGCCCTGTAAACCAAAGGACTGCGGGACGCTGACTCTTTTGCCCGGCTCGCGCAGTTTTATCTATGTCTAGAGCCTGCCAATGGATGTTTTCTGCACGACGAAGGCCAAATTCGAACATGCCAGCGCCGACTGTGTCGTTATTCACACGATCAATGATGACGAAGGATCCCAAACTTCGACTTTTTTGATAGGGCTCAAACACTATGGGTCGGTCAAAATGAATATTGCACAATCCAACTTCATTGAGCTGGAGGTATCGCGCCACTTCGTTTTCGAGCGTGTTTACATTCACTTTATGGCGAATGTCGGTAATTTCACCTTGAATGAGGTTGTTAGTGGTCTTAAACAGATAATGGCGACTTGGCAACAACGGTTTATCGGACATCCAAATGACTTTTGCTTGCAGTTGATCCGATACCTGACATTGCGCGCCCGCCGCCACAATCACGTCACCTCGAGAACAATCAACCTCGTCTTCAAGAACAACAGTGACCGCCTGATGGGCTTCAACATTCTCCACGTTATCGAACCCTCGAACGAGCCCTTTAATTCGTGATTCGCGGCCACTAGGTTGAATTTCGACCAGCTCGCCGACGCAAACGGTTCCCGAACAAACCGTTCCGGAGAAACCTCTAAAATCCGAGTTAGGACGATTGACCCATTGCACAGGCATCCGAAAGGGGAGTGCAGAACCTTTGTCCGCAATCTCTATTCCTTCGAGGATATCGAGGAGGGAACTTCCTCCATACCAGGGCGTGCGTTCCGACCCAACGATCACATTGTCACCATGGAGTGCACAAATGGGTATGCACTCAACCTCGTCAAAATCCAATTCGCGGGAAAATTCTTCGTAATCATTTCGAATTTGAATAAACGTTGATTCCTGGAAATCTACGAGATCCATCTTGTTTACAGCCACAATCACTTTCCGAATACCTAACAGCGACGCTATATAACTGTGCCTATGCGTCTGAGTTTGAATGCCCAATCGCGCATCGACCAATATCACCGCAGCATCAGACGTGGAGGCTCCTGTGGCCATGTTCCGGGTGTATTGTTCATGGCCAGGTGTATCCGCCACGATAAATTTCCGCTTTTCCGTGGAGAAAAAGCGATACGCCACGTCAATAGTTATTCCTTGTTCCCGCTCAGCTGTCAATCCGTCTACTAGCAACGCGAGATCGAGGCTCCCG
>JAKUTG010000264.1:0-3425 GCA_022447905.1 Pseudomonadales bacterium
CAGCGTCACCGCATCACTGGCATGTTCCTGGCTCCAATCATGTTTGTCAGGTTGTTGAAACTGCCTGAATCACAGCGACTTCAGTACGATATGTCGAGCCTCGAGCACGTTATCCACGCAGGCGCAGTGTGTCCGCCGTCCATAAAACGTGCCATGATCGAATGGTGGGGCCCTGTAATCCACGAGTTTTACGGCAGTACGGAAAGTGGCGTTATCACCCACTGCAACAGCGCTCAATGGCTGAGTCATCCTGGCAGTGTTGGCCAGGCAGTGGGTAACACCACGTTGCGGATTCTTAAATCCACTGGTACCGAAGCGGTGACTCATGAAGTTGGCGAGATATTTATGCGACGCCACGACTATCCGGAATTTACCTATCACGGCGATCCTGAAAAGCGCAATTCGATTGAACGGGATGGATTGATCACCAACGGCGATCTGGGCTACCTCGATGAGGAAGGCTACCTCTACCTGTGTGATCGTGTGCGCGACATGATCATCTCTGGTGGGGTTAACATTTATCCCGCAGAAATCGAGTCAGTCCTACTGGCTTTCCCCAGTGTTCATGATTGTGCGGTTTTCGGTATTCCCGACGACGAGTATGGTGAACAGGTCCTAGCACTTATTGAACCCGCTGACGACCAAATCTGTGAGGAATCGGCACTGCGTGCTTACCTGAAAGAGCATCTCGCTGGATACAAATTACCCCGTGTCATCGAATTCCGGCGCGACCTGCCGCGTGAGGACAGTGGCAAGATTTTCAAGCGCAAACTGAGAGAGCAATTCTGGAAAGATGCTGACCGTAACATCTGATCAACAATTCTTCTGCCATAAAACGGTGGCATCGTCTAAAAAGCCCGCGAACACATGAACATCAAAGCAGGAACAGCCCACAACGCCGGCACCTACATCTACTATGAGGTTCTCGGCAACCCGGCAAATGAGGCCCTGGTACTGATATCCGGCCTTGGCAGCCAACTGGTCTACTGGACCGATGAACTGTGCCAGGTGTTTGTTGACCGGAATTTCCAGGTTGTGAGATTTGACAACCGGGACGTTGGTTTAAGCTCAAAAACATCCGGACCCGCCCAACCTGTATCAGAAATTCTACAATCCGAGGAGGTTGACGCTCCCTATTCGCTGTCGGATATGGCAGCCGATACGATCGGCATCCTAGATGCCCTGGAGATCGAGACTGCCCACATGATGGGCGTGTCACTGGGCGGGATGATTGCCCAAACCCTGGCTATCGAATTTCCACAACGCGTACGCTCCCTGGTTTCCATCATGTCTGCCCCGAGGCCACGGATGGCCATCTCTGATGACGACATATCAGCTGAGGCGGTAGGCAAATCTCTCACCCTAGATCTTAACAACCCAGAAACCTACGTTGACCTTCAGGTTGAAGGTTACCGAGCGACCAGCGGCCCCCATTTTGATGAAGCCTATATCAGACAGATTCTCCAATGCAGCTTTAACCGCTGCTACCATCCGTCAGGTTGGTCGTTTCAGATGGCAGCAGCACGCGCCAGTGGCGATCGGCTATCCGGCCTGTCAAAGCTCACGCTGCCCTCACTGATCATCCATGGTGCTGCAGACCCGCTCATACCCATCAGCTCCGGCCAAGCCACAGCGGCTGCGATTCCGAATGCCCGACTGATGATCATTGAGGATATGGGGCACTGCCTGCTTGCCCCGCACTGGGCACTTGTTGCTGATGCGGTTGCCGAATTAGCCAAAGAGGCGCGTCAGTAATCCTCAAAAGCATCGAGAAAACAAGTGTCATTGACCAGCGTGGTGCCGTTTCCAATTTCAACTTTCGTGACATAGCCTACATCAAGCATTGGTGATGATCCACTCTCTTGTCACAAAAATTTGTGACAGATTGTGACTATATTGTGACAACTGTTCTACGACGCAACGTCAATGTTCTGGCTGATCAAACAGCGTCAACAGGAAAGTGCGCTGACAGTTTTACCCCACCCACCCCCATCAACATTTCACATTTGTAAGATATTGTGTCCACACAGCGGAGGGGGATTTAGAGCATTCAAAGAATAAGCCCCGACAATTCGGGGCTTTAATTTTTGTCACCTAGACTGACAATATTTCAAAAGACACTGCGAGCAAGGTTGTGGCGTACCCATTCACCAGTAAGGGATGTGAGGAGTTCTGCCGACAGTGCTTGGTACTCTGGGTCAGCACCTATGGCATCACTGGCTCTGCCGTACGCTTCTGCATTGTCAAACATCGCAATAAATGACATACAGCCCACATCACCGCCCTGTATAGTAAGCAGACGACACTCGTTTGCACCGTGTCTTTGCCAAATTTCCGCACCTTTTTTGCAATTCTCGATGATTTCGGTGTGCTTTCCCGCCACGGGCCGAAATGTCCAATTAGAAACATACATATTGAATCCTCCTATTTTTGTTGTGAACTTTTAAGACATCTAACAGTAGGGTGAATTTCAATCAGGATCAAATAGTACCTGAAGAGTATTCCAAAATTTGGTGGGGCAAAAATTTGAGGGAGTAAAAAATTAAAGGTGGTGGGCGATGATCTGATATGAGTCATCGTATGGGTGAGTAATTCTGGTTGGTGACCAGCACTGTGAGGGGTCACAGTGAGCAGAGTAGCTTATGCTCTGTAAGTCTTGCGCTATGCGTGTAAAGGACTATTACTCCCCATTACCACCATCCTCATTCCCAACATCCCACTAAAACTGTAAACCTTTCTGCCTTTATTACTTCAATTAACTTGTGCTAAGAGCGTTCCCGAAGTGCTAAGGGTGACGATAGTTATTAAGGCACGTTTACATTTCATCTGACCTGAAACTTCACCACTGATCGTATCTAGGTAGTGCGGTGTGCCCGAGCCCTCGATTTTGATGACCTTCTTGCTCATCGAGCAACCGGCGTCATCCAAACGATCGATATTCTTTTCAGAGATTAACGAGCTTAATTCGCCTATCGAAGCTAATACAGCCCATGCCCCAGAATTATCCATGATGCCGCTAATTGTTGCGCCCTGTACGGTGACGTGAACATACCCATCTGTTGTCACTTCTACTGTGACAGATTCCGTCAGCACGTCCTCGCCAGTTCCACCACCTACTACATCCGCACTAGAGTGCAGTGTGAGGGTGCCAGTATAGATATCAGCCCAGACGTTTGTGTTGTCACCTTGTGCGAGATAGACATTAATACCGCTGGTCGTAGAACTTGAACAACCAACAATCAATAAAAAGGTGCAAAATGGGAAAAGAAGTTTTCTGATCATTGCCAGTTAAAGGCTTGAACTATAGGGTGGTAATATATCATATTATTATACTCTAATATACCAATGAGATAATTGTGAGGTGAGACCGGAACTTTAGAAAATCGGATTCTTTATGAAACAAATAACAGTGTCGTAATAATTCG
>JAKUTG010000265.1:0-3424 GCA_022447905.1 Pseudomonadales bacterium
GTTCAGTGTGAAATTCATCGGGCGCCCAACAATTTTTTCGATCTTGAGTTGATCACAGATTTAGCGGATTGTTTCGACGACCTGGACGCAAACCCGGGCTGTCGGGCAATCGTACTTTGTTCTGAAGGCAAACACTTCTGTGCAGGGGCTAATTTTCAAACACCCGATGGCAAGCCGGAAGGTGATGTGATGGCAGCGAAGTCCGCCCGCGAAAGTAATCCGCTTTACACGGAAGCAGTGCGCCTGTTTGGCAATAAGAAACCTGTGATTGCAGCGGTACAAGGGGCAGCTGTTGGTGGAGGGCTTGGTCTGGCGATGATGGCGGATTTCCGTGTTGCTAGCGAGAATACAAGGATGGCTGCCAATTTTGTAAAACTGGGTTTCACACCAGGCTTTGGTCTTACACACACCCTACCCAGACTAATAGGACAGCAGAAGGCCAACATGCTATTTCTGACTGGGCGACGTATCAATGGAGAAACAGCGATGAAATGGGGCGTCGCTGATGTATTCGCTACAGCCGAAGATATTCGAGATAAAGCTGTCGGGCTCGCTCGTGAAATTGCGGAGAACGCACCGCTTGCACTTATTTCTCTCCGTGAACAAATGCGCCCAGGTCTAGTCGAAGCAGTTCGTGTCGCTACAGATATCGAAGGTAGGGAGCAATTCTGGTTGACTCGAACCGAGGATCACAAGGAAGGAGTGAGCGCTGTGGCCGAGCGCCGAGTCGGTAGTTTTACCGCAAAATAGTACACTTATCGAGAAAGCGGGACTTAGGCTTTCTGCGTTGCCAAGTGGTAGCAACTTTTGCAGAAGTCGATTACTCTAATATCCTAACAAACACCCTGGGATTATTATGTTTGTCTGGCTGGAGACTACACCCATAGCACAATTGGTGGCGCTATCACTTTGGGCTTATCCCGTTCTGCTGAGTCTTCATATAATCGGGCTCGCGATTGTGGTCGGCATTTTCAGTATGCGAGATCTCCGCCTCCTTGGTATCACTCATGGTGTTGAACCTACTGCTTTTATTTCACTGGGTAAACTGGCATGGATCGGCTTTACGATCAATGCACTCTCGGGAATTCTACTTTTCACTTCGCAGGCAACGATATTTATTACAAGTATTCCCTTTTTGTCGAAAATCAGTTTTATTACTGTGGGCATGGTGCTAGCAGTCATCATTCAGGCACGGTTAAGTAATCTGCTGGTTGATGATAGATACATAAATAGCGTCGATCGCACGACCAGATTTCTTGCGGCAATCTCAATGTCATTGTGGATTGGTGCTATTATCGCCGGCCGGCTAATCGCCTACTTTTAAAAGAAAAAAACCATGCTGGAGTCACTCACATCATTGATTATCGATAGTCCGCTGAACCAGTGGATTCTAGACACATACTGGTTGTGGCCAGTCTTGGAAATCGTCCACTTTTTCGGGTTATCGCTGTTGTTGGGCGGACTGATCATTATCGATTTACGATTGATGGGCTATTTCCGGTCGCTGAATCTCGAAACAATTAATAACTTGGTTCCCCTAGTTATATGTGGGTTTAGCTTAAATCTCGTTACTGGTATCTTATTTTTCATTGGAGACCCGATGCGTTACTCGGTCAATATCGGCTTCCAGATTAAGATGGGATTGGTAATACTTGCCGGGCTGAATACGTTGTTTTATTCCTGGAAAATAATACCAGCGCTAGCAAATTGGAGTGTCAGTTCAGACACTCCAATTTCAGTGAAGATTGTTGGTCTCATTTCTTTATCAGCTTGGACTGGCGTACTAGTGCTAGGGCGACTAATTCCTTATGTTGGAACAGGATAGACTTAAAAGAAGCCAGGTTGGATCGATGATAAACACCCTGGCTTCTTTCGTTGGACAAGTGCTCTTACTTGTATTTCGAAGGATAGAATCGAACTGATGCTCTGGCCGCTTCGGGATCGCAATCATAAGCTTGTAACTGATAACCTTCTCTAGCCGGAAGCCAGCGCGTGGTGTAAGACGTTGGTTCGCGGAGAAACATCGGATCTTCTATTGTCAGCGTCATGCGTAGTTCGCCTTCCTCCAGCCAGTAGCGTTCCGTCACCTTTTTCTGGGAAGAAGAGGGGATACCGTTATAATCATCGAATCCCGCCACATCAAATACAAAATGGGTGGTGGTGACATACAAAGAATCGTTCTCGTAGTGACCCACAGAAAATCCTTGGACGCCGAAATCGGTGGATTTTGGCTTGCGACCGTCCAGCCAAACGGTCCGCAGTTGATCGTCTTTTTCGTACCGAAGTAGCACCCGGTCGGGCCATTGGGTAACCTTCATATGGTAAGGATCATATTGAATTGCAGGCGAACTCGCTGGTTGGCAATCGTACTTTGGCGCCATGATTTCTTCCCATACTTCCTGATAGGCAAGCGCACGTTCGTTCAGTACCGGGAAATTATTTTCTCCCCACGGGACATTCTCACCATTCACTGGACGTACTGAGAAACCACCATTCCAGATACCATCGAATATGGGAATATCAGTCTCAATGCTTTGGCTACTTATCTGAGGATTGGCGTATCCCGCTACCAGCGCAACTACAGCCAAAATTGGTGTTTTCCCTCTTAATAGCGGATTCATAATTCCTCCCACAGCTTATAATGTTTTCTGACTCTTGTTATTTTTGTGTATTTAGCGGCGCGCAGGGGGCTCTTCCACCCGGCCACCTTCGATGATGGGACTGCCATCCGGCTTAGTCATCCGCACGCAACAAACGCCGTAGGAGCCTTCCGCCCGTGACCGCTGACCCGATACTTTTACACGTTGACCCACTTGCAGAGTGTCGGGCGACCATCCTGCTCTGCGGATACTGACTGGTGCACCCAGTTCCACTTGCCATTCAATGACTTCGTCGTTTCCCTCTGCCACATTAAGGAACAGGAAGGCGTGGGGGTTTCGGAATACCCAACGGGTCACGGTTCCTTCGAACTCGACGCGGTTCTCGGGATTATAAAATGGTGCGCTTGAATGGTGAGCTATTGCTTCACCAACTAGAATCGCGAAACCTGCGGTGACTGTAGCTGCTACCCATCGGCGAATGCTCATATTTCTCTCCTGTGGTTCGATTGGCATCGGATAACTTTGTTCCAGCGAGAATAATCAGTATCTGAGCAGTAGTCAAAGGAGAGGACGAGTGTGGTGGGCCTGGAAGGATTCGAACCTTCGACCAACGGATTATGAGTCCTCCGCTGACTGATTATCTCAACTCTTCACCACAGTCTGCGAACGCTAAGTTATTGTATCACATGGTTTTAATGATTGTTGTCATTTACAGTTAGTTGTAACTAATTGGCGCGCATTGGCCCAAAATTGGCCCACCAATGAGACCACCCCTAACTGTCTATATCCGCTACTTACCAGACCCCACCCCCGGGGCACCACCC
>JAKUTG010000266.1:0-3423 GCA_022447905.1 Pseudomonadales bacterium
GCACCCAAAGTGGAGGCTCGATGTGTCAGCCAGATTCTTAGGGAAGGCTCATCCCAAGCGCGACAAGATGGTCTATGGTAAGGCACTGGCTTGAGCCAACATAGCCTATACTGATCTTGCATTAGGCGGGATTAAAGTAACCATATAAGGAGCCTTGATTACCCCGTACACGAATTATCTTTTGCGCTGGAAAATTATCCGACGTATTGTACGTATCGCTGTATCAAGGCCAAGTGGTGGGGGCGCTGTCAGCAACTGGTTCTGAAGAATCGGACGGGCACATAATAATAAACAACTATAGCAAGTCACGGAAAATTAACTTCTCACACAACCAAGACGTGCCACTTGGGAAAGTCGGTATCTTGCTACCACTGCTTAAAGGCGTAGGTCGGTTCGCCCGTGATCAGGCCAATGATTCCCCAGACACTCCCTATCGTGAAGTCACCTAAGACCAGTCCCAAGAAGAATGGGAACGTTCGGCGATATGTCTGTATGCCGCCGTGCTTGAGGATTACCAATTTTAGGAGCCAACTGATAAAGAACGGGAACCACAGGTGTCTAAAAGCGGCATAGCCCGCAATTGGATAAGCTAACGGATGCAGCGGCCACCATAAGAGCCGTAACCGCAGCGCCGTGTTGATGAATACAAAAAGCGCTCCAACAGCAATAGCCCCAAGGGATTGTATATCCGGTTCTATCGGACGAACAAGCCATCGCTCAATTGTCGTATACGCCTGAATACCACGTCCTTCACTGATACCACCCCATTTATAGCTAAATTGCAAAAATATCCAGGAGGTTAGGATGAGGCTTACGACAACGGAGAGCATAATCACTCGCCCAAGTTTGCGGGTATCCATCCCGGCCCTATCTGCCAGTTTGAAGCTTTCAAGTATATACGGCATAGGATGGTTTCTGAATTGTTTCGTGAATGTCCAAAGTGGGGCAGCGGCTGTCAATGTCTGATTTGCGAGTTTGCGACTTCCTATTGCCGCTATGAAGAATTGAAACGGCCCAAAGTAGTGAATTCCGTGCATCGGAGGGCCAAGCTCCGCTCGTGCCCGCGTGTGCGCAAAGGCAATTGCAAAGTAAACTCCGAAGAATGCCAATGCAAATCTGATGGTCATTCCCGCCTGATATGAAAAGAACACGAGAAAGCTTATTCCCAAAATTATCCCAAGCACAGCCGTTCTGTACTTCATCGGCTCTCTGGAATCGTCCTCATCCGATCTTGCCCTTACCACCTTCTTTATGAGTTGCCAAATCGGTTTCCGTGCCAGCCAGAGCGCGACGATAGCAATTCCCAGATACCCACCAAGGATCTGCTGAGCAACAAATGGATATCCTGGCTGATTGATCCCTGCCATGCTACCTACAACTTGCTCTGCTTTCCAAAAAAGAAAAAAGAACCAGCACGAAAATAGGAGATCGAGTGGGATGGCGAAAGCCAGGCCAATAGCGAAAGGATTAAACTGAATAGAAAAGTCGTCCATTGCGTTGAAGGGACGCTCTGTAAAGTACACGCTAAGATTGTGTCCGAGCGGGATCTGCGGAAACAGGGGAAAAAGGTAGTTTATTCCATTAATAAGATTGACTCCGGCGGATAACCCCAAACCAATCCAGAACGGCTTGTTTCTGAAAAAAGGGTGATGCCCATTTCCTTCACGGCTCATTTCAAATGGCAGTTGAACGAGGGGATAGGTCAGTTTCTCTTTTTCGATCCACTGCTTTCTGATGATAACATTGATGCAGAACATGGTAAACGCAACTACCGTGAGAAAAAGCGTCCACCATATCATTGGCTCGAGCCAGCTTTTGATGTGAGCACGGGTGTAAAGTGTTGATTCTCCCTTGTAAAACCCGTAAAGCACCCGATCATCATTGACAGTAAGATGTGGCGACAGATACTTCCAAAAGAGGTTGCTCCAATCATTCTCTGGCGTCGCAGACCAACGAGCCGTGCCTAGGGTACAAAATAGGGCTTGGCTGAAGTCGTGGCCGCTGACACAGACCGCCATGACAAGCATGGTATAGATGGTTAGTAACTCCTGCTGGCTCAATGCTACACGTGGCGCCCACCGTTTCAGCGGAATGTTCAATATAACAACAAAAAAGAAGGTGAAAATCACGTTGTAAAAAATCGTCATCGTGGTTGGGTACTGTGTATTCCAAACCGTCTCCCACTGCACGACGATATAGATGTTAATCGGCGCAAGCGCGAGGGAGATGAGTATCGCTCGCAATCTGATATTGCTATGTTGGCTCATATGACTCTTCACCGGACTCTCCATGTCCCTCTCTGGGTAAGCCTGCCGATCAACTTTAATAAATCTGCCTATTCCTCAAATCGCTCTGATGGAAATAAACTGATGTCGAAGCCTGTTTTATGGTCGAGAATATCCTTCAAGCCCATCTGTTTACCTGCTCACAGTAGAGGTTGGATGTTGATACTGATGTATTGCTACCGCTGTTGGGTACCAGCATTCCCATTGGTGAATTCTAGCACGATTGCAGTTTCAGGGTAAAGCGGTGGGGTTGCTGTTAGCAATGGATTCTGACTAGTCGTGCAGGTACGTTCTAAATGAAGGGATGTAATGCAGTGCTACGCTGATTTTGAAGCTGATCTTTTGCGCTGGAAAATTATCCGACGTAATGTATGTACCGCCGTGGGCGTACTAGCGAGAACGTCGGAAGCTAGGTAGAAATCAAAGTCCAACTGCCCGTCCTCATCGACTTCGATCTTTCTGATTAGCGTATGCAACGCTGTCTTTCTAACATCGAAATCTTGATCCAAGGCTTCATTCAGTTGTTGACGGAAGGTATCCAAATCTCTTTGGTTGGGGACGGTTTTAGTGCCATAACGTTCCAGTTCATCTGTGATCTCTGCCAGCCTCTTCTCATCTTCCTCCAACTTAGACACCAGTTTATCTTTTGGTAGACGCCGATCCCGCATCATCTCCAACGCTTGATCAATTCGTTCTTCCAAGTCCTGCTGCGGTTGCTGTAACTGCCTGATATTCTTTGCTGATTCAGCTTCTTCCTTTTTCATCTCTTCCAGACATTGCTGGTAGTACTCTTCAAGGTACCCTGCATCCAGTATAGTCTCCTTAACTTCCTGCATCACGATCTCTTCCAACTGGTCTTTGTCATAGTGTCTGGAGTTACCGCAGAATGCCGCTGATGACCTGAGGAAGTCCACGAGGATGGGTGCAATGAAGCAGTTGGGGGTGGTGCGGGACCACGAAGCGGTAGATGCTTCTCCGCCAGAGCTTGGGGCTGCGGCGGTGAGGTACTTGTACTCGGAGACGTTGTCCATGGGGGCTCCCAACTTTTTATTTTCGGTAGTTCGGGAAGATGTCCGGGGTCGGAAAACGGTCTTCGATGTTGAAGGACATTCCGATCCACTCCTCTCGAGGCACGTTG
>JAKUTG010000267.1:0-3414 GCA_022447905.1 Pseudomonadales bacterium
TTTATCCCTTTCGCGGATGGGGGGGGCTTTGACCTAGAGGGAAATAAACAGTGGTTCGTCCTGGCACTTGTGGCGATCGGGCTGGTGCACGGATTAATGAGTCCGGTTACAGATCATGCCTCACAGGCCATGATTATCGTAGCCGCATTTGCGTTCCCCAGATTAGCGAATTCCTTGGATTCAATTCCCGCCGTTGGGATGTACCTCAATCAATTCGTTGATCAATTTGCCATTGCGATAGCCGGCTATGCCATTGCCGCGTTGTGTAATGAGGTCAAGTCACGAATTATGGCGAATTAAAAGCGTTCACGCGTTAAATAAAAAAGGCGAGTACACCGACTCGCCTTTTTTGTTTTGTGACTTAAATTCAGGGCGAACAGCCACTTTCGCGATAGCTTGCTTAGCTTAGTCGCTGTGGGCACTACGCACGTTATCCATATACCCTACCTTCTGCTTAAGACTGCTCCGCAGCAAGGATCGCGCAGTTTACTTAAAGTAGTCTATGCCTGCTATGCAGGTTTTATTCGGCCATATAGCGCTATGGTGAAATTGGCTAGATACATACCCGCAACGCCTACAGCAATACTATCGAGGATGCTATTTAGATACATACCAACCGCAGGTATCGCATCTAACTGGTTTGCGACCATGGGCAACGCTACAGCTACTAGCAGCATACCGGTACGCTCACCCATATCACTTGACGGGCTCATAAAGCCAGTAACCAAGCCTAACCCAAGCAGCGCTAGAGCTACGTATTGTGCATCAATACTCTCTCCAGCAATTGCGCCAATTACCGCTATAGCAACTATCAAAGCTATAATGATGTTCTCTGAACTCATTTTTTTCTCCTTTTTTTAACTCACTTTTCACCAAATAACTGGTGCATCACACTTCACTTTTAAACTACGACATCCAGCATAGCATGACAATGTCCAAGACCTATATAAAATGCCATATCTCAATTTTCAATCCTGAATTAAGGATTGAGCAAGCTATCCCTCCTCTGATTAAGAATGGCACTCAAAAAAATAGGGCTTATGACGCCACCGTTGACTTTTGGATCTGGATTACTCAACCGAACTCTATATTAGAATGCTATTTATAATAGAGCAATAACCACTTTACTTTTATTTAAAAAAGTCTAATCTGTGCTCGCTGGAAAATGCTAGTCCTGTCATTGTTAATGATAAAAAGCAGGGTTACTGTTCTGAAAATCATTACATCTCACTTGGGCACGGCCCAATAGATTTGGCCCAAACCCTCATGTTATAACTGAATCCATATGAAAGAAGAAGTACTGCGCAGATGGAGGCATTCGCACGCCTTCGGACAGGACAAAAAACAACCCGGTGAATTTCGCACTTTTATAGTTATAGCGATGACTTCATCAATCATGTTGGTGGAGAAAGCTGCGGGGCTAGCCTTTGGGTCTATGGCGCTTCTGGCTGATGGCCTGCACATGGGCTCGCATACTATAGCTCTGAGCATAAACGCTTTCGCCTACGTATATGCCCGCCGCAATGCCAACAACGAGCGATACAGTTTTGGCACCGGCAAAGTCAATACGCTAGGCGGCTATACCGGTGCACTCCTCTTGGCCGTGGTCGCTTCGATGATGGCTTGGGAAAGTGTCGAACGGCTGATTACGCCGACAAGCATTGCCTTTAACCAGGCTATTTCCGTAGCTGTACTCGGCCTCGTGGTCAACGGAGCTTCAGTGTTCATCCTTGGGATGAAGCACGAGCACGGGCATGAACATCATCATGATCACCGCCACGATCATAATCTGAGGTCCGCATACTTCCATGTACTCGCGGATGCGATAACCTCTCTTTTGGCTATCTTTGCGCTGTTGGTCGGTAAGTATTTTGGCGCAGTGTGGATGGATTCCCTGATGGGTCTTGTAGGCGCCGCACTGGTTGCACGCTGGTCACTGGGCCTGTTAAAGTCAACAGGGGTTATTTTACTTGATCAACAAAGTTCAAAAGAAACCCAGGATAGCATCCGGAAAGCAATAGAAAACGATGACAACCGGATAGTTGATTTACATCTTTGGGCGGTAGGCCCGGATATTTACTCTGCAATTATCTCTATTGTTTCCCGCTCTCCGCAACAGCCTGACTATTACAAATCACTTCTTGCAAACCATTTGACGCTGGAGCACATCAGCGTCGAAGTACACGAATACGAAGAGGCGTAATTTTCACCTTCGGCACATCGAATTAATTAGTTTCTGCTTACCCCCATTTCAGCAGATTAATAAACTCTCTTCGAGTCTTCGGCCCGTAAGTTAGAAATGAAGGCTGCGGATCCTCTTGATAAACCAATTTTTCCATTGATATTAAATCGTCCGCCGTCATCAATGTACGAATTTCTGACCTTTCGATACCATATGGTAAGGCAGCGTTAAGGCCAAATACTTTTCTCCTCAACTGAGCTGTAATCGCAGGATAGCCGAAGCGCTCCTGGTATTCTTCCGAAATCTGAAAAGTTCGGAAGGCCTGAATCTGGTCTTGTGGTGACCCGTACCAGATGGAATCAGTACCCCACAGTACATTGTCTTCTCCAACATACTTTAGCAACTTGCCCAAAGAATGAGCGGCGTTATTGGGATCACGCATTAGGAATCGCCAAGTGCTGCCCAGTTCTGCATACACATTTGAATTAGGGCCAACGCCATTGTCTATTAACGACTGGACCAAAGTATCGATACCATCGCGACCAGAGCCTTCTGCAAATTCCTGCTCTTCGACGGCGGCAACAAAGCTCGAGTGATAGATCAGGAAGTTCATGTTCGGATATTGCTTGGCTACAATACCCACATCTCTGCTCTGGCTATGCTCATACGACTGAGGTCCAAACGGTAACCCCTTATGCACACAGATATTCCTAACACCGAGCCTTCCCGCTCGTTCAATCATAGCTAGGCCGGCATCTTCATGGAGAAAAAACCCCCTGCCTCCCGGTCCATACTGGGTGTAGGTCTTGAACGCCGAAATATTCCAATTCTCCGCCAGCTCATCCATTCCTTCCAGATCGCCATCTTGGTTAGGATTTACTCGGCCGTGAATCATCAATCGCTTACTGCCTTCTAACTCCGCGACGATACGACGAGTTTGATCCGCATCCTCGATAGTAACTGGTTCATTTTCGCGAATTGAGGGCACAAACGACAGAACCATGATATCAGTGTCACTGTCTAGGAAAATATCCTTGATAAATTCGCTTTCAGAAAGGCAATTCAGGTAAGCGCGATTAGCGCCGGAGTTGGTCGCTTCACAAGCTGCCTTTTCCATTCCCGCATAAGGTCGGGCGTTGGGCGGAATACGACTAAGCCAGTCCCCCTCCGGGTTCACATAGTGACCCTGTACATCAAAAATAAACTCATTCCCACCTACCTGGGCATAGGCC
>JAKUTG010000268.1:0-3396 GCA_022447905.1 Pseudomonadales bacterium
TGTCTTCGTGAATAACAGGGGTGCCGGTAATCATTGCCTGGTTGTTGGATGCTTGGCCGCTCGCAACCCAGATCACCTCGCCATTTTCCGCGTTGATGGCATGAATCATGCCACCTTGATCGCTAAATACCAGTGTACCCAAGTCATCGATTACCTCGTAGGCCATTGAAGAGCGCAGGCGCGTGTCAGCATCATAGACCCACTTGGCGCAACCGGTGTTGATGTCCAGCGCAAAAACTCGACCGGAATCGGTGGCGGAATAGAAAATAGTCGAGCCAATAATCACCGGCGCGGCGCGCAAACTGGACGTTTCGGGGAAAGCGACCGCCCAGGCCAGTTCCAGCTTTGACAGATCGGCGGTGGTGAGACCCGCCTGCGCGGCATTAAGGTGGCGCGGGTTGTTGCCATCAGCTTCCGTAAAGGCAAAGGATAGCGTCTGCTCCAGGTCTACCGAGCGGTGATCCGCCGCGCACATGGTCGCAGCGACCCAGTCCTCGATCCCGTCTCCCGTGGTCTGCTCCTGAGCCAAGCCTGGCTGAGCAGCGGTCAGGCCTGCGCTTAGTAGCGCGGCCAGGGACAGGTAAGATCTAAAACTTTCTTGAAGACGAGAGTAAAAAAACATAAGTAATGCCTGCTCGGTGGATGTTAGCTGTTAGTTCCATTCCAACCAGAACCGCGTGTCTTGAGTTGCCGGTTCATTTGGAGGCTGAAACCCAGCGCCAAAAATACAATAATTGCCGGCATTGTGCGAATCCGGATTGGATTAAGATTAATAGGGGAGACTAATAACTCAATAACTTTCGACAGCCCTGCCTAACCAACATAGTCCGTTAAGTTATAAAGTTATCAGTGTCCCCTTATTTTTAGAGTAAATATACCCTAGTTCCTGGCATGCTCAATCGATGAATCCATAGCACACTCTATAGCACCCTGTGATTTCTTACTTTTAACTTATTGATTCACCTAGCGAATCGGTCACACAGTCTACTGACAATCCTCGTGTCGGTGGTTCGATTCCGGCCTTGGGCACCATCTCTTATACTAGTCTTTTCAAACTACTGTAATATTGCGCTAACCCGCATAATTCGTATTATTTCTTATGAATTACAAGATTGATGTGGCTGAATTATAGGTTAGAACATGGCTGTATATACCAATTTATCCGAATCAGACATCAATGAATTACTCAGTATTTTCGGTCTAAGTAAATTACGAAACTTCCAAGGCGCAAGCGCAGGCATTGAGAATACAACCTACTTTTTAGCTCTCGTAGATGGACTACAGTTGGTATTGACCCTGTTTGAAAACATCACTCGGGATGAACTACCCTTCTATATCACTCTAACCCGTGGCCTGAATGCTGCAGGAATGCCGGTGCCTTGCCCATTGCAAAAACTCGACGGCTTCTCTATCCACGAGATTTTGGATAAGCCAGCACTACTATTTCCATTGGTGCAAGGTAGCCATCTAGAGCAACCCAACCTAGAAGAAATAGATCAAATGGGCTCTACCCTTGCGAAAATTCATCTTCAATGTTTAGCGCTTCCATATGAACATGCAAATCCTCACGGACTCAAATGGATGCAACAAACCTTAATGTTTACCGAGTCATTCCTCTTACAGGGTGATAAGAAGTTAATCGAGCAACAGATTCAAGTGAGATCAAAACTTGAATCCTTAAAACTCCCTCGTGCGGTAATACACGCTGACTTATTTAGAGACAATGTATTGTTTCGTGATGGCAAAGTAGTAGGTGTTGTAGATTTCTATGGTGCTGGAACAGATTGCCTGATATTGGACATTGCTATTGCTGTAAACGATTGGTGTTTAAATGCTGAAGGTCTAGTCGATGAGGAAAAGCGCATTGTATTTTTAAGAGCTTATGAACATGAACGCGAGCTTAGTGCATTGGAGCGAATACATCTTCTGGAGGCCTTACAGCTTGCTGCAACTTGTTTTTGGCTTTCACGTCTAAAAGGCCGGATACGGGCAAGACAAGGGAGCAATCAAGCAACCAAAAATCCAGACTCATGCAAAAAATTGCTGTTACAACATATGAGTCAACAAAGAGCAACAGAAATAGGGTCAGTTTAAATCTACAGCGGGAAATCTCCTTATGGGTTTCCGTAGCATTAATATTTTTGTGTAACTAGTTTTAGTCATAAAAAGATTCAAAGTGTGTCTCTCTATCATCTTTTACCATACCAGCAGTTTCATCCATAAATCTGTTTCGATCTTCTCTTGTTTTAAAAACCCAAATACACATAGTATCTTTACTGTGATAAATTGCTTTCAACTCATCATCGATATCACATGTTTCTTGTGGTATTTCAGTTTTTATACAAATCATTGTCCTTCATTCCTACTCAATAGTTACGTAATTTGAAATCCTTATTCTATAATTTGAATTTTTTTCTCAAATTAGCCTTTGAGTATGGGGTTGGCAACTGTAATTATTAGGGAAAACGGCACGATTGAACCAACTGATCGCGTTATAGATGTGAAGCCTCCCCAATACTAAGGAATATATTCGTCTACTTTCGGCCAGAAGCGGACTCATCGTAGAACCACTGAATATGTTGAGATCGACTTCACGTGAGTGCCCTTCGTATTGTTGAACTCGAACATGTGGCAGAACGCCGTACGTTTGCCGCCCCGTGTAATGATTCCGTTTACCGCACCCGCTCTACCGGGGGATACAACCCTCTCAATGGCTACTTCTGTCGCAGGCCCGGATTCTCGGATGGCTGAGAGCATGGCGTCCTGACCTTCTACCGGCTTTTTCCCAATGTGTAGCCAAACCAGTTCGGGCACTGCCAATGAGTCGATTAATCCAGCGTCAGCACCGGCGAGCGCTACTGACATATCCTCCAGGAGTTTTTGCTTCGGTGAATGTCCACAGTCTGAGCTTCTAATTACTTTCATCGCCACGAATTCGTATCTCACTCTATCGATCAAGAGCCATTATTCACTATCTGAGAACGTAAGTTTGGTTAGGTCGACAGTTTGCAGAGTCCCGTTGCGTTAACGGCTTGCTGATCGAAGTCGAGGATCGCCTCTAGGAAGGACCCGCGATCAGGCTACGAATTGGAAACTACCTTCGTGCCCGCTAAGAGGGCGTGAAGACAGCGTCGATCATCACGGAAGATGAAAAGTGCATCAAGCAAACCAACAAGTTCTCTCATTCCGAACACAGGGATGGTCTGTAAGCCAAAAAAGACGATGTAACGCAGACCGAGTACTTTCGCGGCTGACACATTGCCGCCGCTTGCCGAATTAACGATGCGGATGCCAAGCATCAATTTTCCAACCGTCTGGCCTCGTGTAATGAGTAAATACCCGTTGATCGCCATAAACACCACGACATACAAACTCGCCACTCGGAGGACGTCGGTA
>JAKUTG010000269.1:0-3388 GCA_022447905.1 Pseudomonadales bacterium
AGGACTTTTTGTTCCATGATCTACGCCATACGTTTGCTTCCCATTTAGTGATGGCTGGAGTTGATTTAACGACTTTAAAAGACCTGCTTGGTCACCAAAGTTTGGACATGACTTTAAGATATGCCCATTTATCACCGGGGCTTAAGGTGAAGGCGGTGGGTGTGCTGGACTCTGAAACTACTTATTCCTCAATAAAAAGAAGTAATTTGAAATAGAATTGAATACAATACCTTTTAGAATCCCATTTCCTTCACAACAGCCCAACCTCAAAAATGGCCGAGACGCATTTCATCACTGCTGCCATGCTCTACGATTTGGTGCAATGTCCGCACCGAGTGACGATGAATTTATTTGGTGATCCTGCCAAACGAGATCCAAAGCCTTTTGCAGCTTAATTAAAATGTCATTGTGCTAAAAGCGGCATAATGGCACAATAAATTTTTAGAGCTTGCCAGTAACAGCTTTCTGAGTTTAGCGAAGGTAACTCATGATGAGAACGGAAATCACTAAAGATGACGTGTTTGACAGGGAGGATGTTTCTTCATGTCACGAATGATCTGTAGAAATTATGGCGGCAGTTACCAGCTTAGAATTCAGAATGCGGAGGACTTGGAGAAGATTCAAGTTTTTGATGAAGTCCACTGGGCTGCTACCAGTATTCCCACCGACAGTCTTAATTGCGATAAGGAGTTCACTGCCTACGTGGATACAGATAAGAACGGCCGCATCCGGCCTGCTGAGCTCAAGGCCGCATGCTCTTGGCTGATTCAGGTTCTTGCCGATCGTCACCGCTTATCCGAAGGTTCCGATGTCCTCAAGCTTCAAGATATCGATACCCATCGTCCTGAAGGCCAAATGTTGCATGCGACTGCTGAGCTTATCTTAACCAATCTGAACATACCGGGTAAAAATGAAATTAGTCTCGAGCAAGTTCGGGATGTGAAAAGTATTATGGCCAGCGCGGCAAATAACGGTGACGGTATTATTCCTCCGGAAGTTACATCCAACGCTGATTTAGCACAATTTATCACTTCCATAATAGATACAGTGGGCTCTCGAATGGACGCTTGTGGTAAACCAGGGATTAGCAAAGATGAACTAGAGAAATTTTTCCACGAGGCAGAAACCTATCTGGCATGGATAGCTCAGGGTGAGATTCCTATAGGTCACGAGTGCACCGAAATTATACCGTGGGGAATCGAGACACAAAAAGCGTATGATTTAGTAAAAAATGTAGAAGAAAAGGTGGATCAATTTTTTGCACAATGTGCCCTAGTCAAGTTCGATGAGAGAGCTGCAGCTCAAATGCAACTTCGTGAGAAGGAGCTTGAAGAAATTGATTTTACGGATACGGCCAAGATGATAGATCGGCTGAAGGATAGCCCCTTGGCTTCACCTAACTCAGAAGGGTGGTTAAATTTCGAAGAAGCAATCAATCCCCTCTATGTGGATTCCTTGCTCGAACTTAAGGAGAAGGTTTTAAGCCGCGCTCTTGGAGACTCTGTTGAACGGCTTAACGAAAACGAGTGGCGCAAAGTAAAAAATATTTTTCGCCCTTACCGGGAATGGTTAAAAAATAAGCAATGCAGTGAGGTTGAAAAACTGGGCCAAGAACGACTGCGCTCTTATCTTGAGGGGTCTTATCGGGAGCAGGCTAGTGAGCTGATTGAAAAAGATTTGGCGGTTGCGAATGATTTAAATCAGATACAAAATTTGGAAAAACTTATCCTTTATCAAAGATGGTTGATGGTATTAGCAAACAATTTTGTGAGTTTCGCAGATCTTTATAATCCGAACGCCCGAGCTCTTTTTGAAATGGGTACGCTCGTCATTACTGAGAAACAAATTACTTTTACCATGAGCGTTCAGGATCGCCCAGCCCACAAAAAGGTAAGTCAGCGCAGTTCGATGTATCTGTTGTATGTTGAGATTACCGGTCGCCAAGATAAGGACATTAAGTTTGAGATCGTAGCTCCTGTAACTTCGGGTAGTTCAGAGGGATTATGTGTTGGGAAACGCGGTATTTTCTTTACCGTGGATGGGCGTGAGTGGGATGCTGAGGTTGTGGACATTGTGGTGAATCCTATTAGCGTGTGGGAATCCGTGAAAGCGCCTTTCCAAAAAATCGTTGATTTTGCAAGGAAGCAAATAGAAAAGATGACTAAGTCCAGCGAAGAAAAGGTAGGATCCATGGCTTCTTCTGCTAGTGCATCTGGGACAGCAAGAGACCTTATGTTGGGTGGAGGTCTCGCAATTGCAGCTCTTGGATCGTCTTTTGCTTACATTACCAAAGCTCTTTCGGAGGTGGAACCCGTTCACGTCCTGGTGGCTTTGTTGGGTTTGGCGATGGTAGTTTTATTACCCAGCATATTGGCCGGGTTTGTAAAGACACGTAAAAGGGATATGAGTGCCCTCTTAGAAGCGTCGGGTTGGGCAGTCAATGTTCACATGCGCCTCAACATGACGATGGGACAGCTTTTTACCCACACACCGCATCTCCCAAAAGATGCACGCAAGGAACGAAGAGATATAGTCGGCAAATTCGTAAAAAAGTTCGGGTACAATTCTTCCCAATCTATGAGGCCAAATTCATTTATTTTGGTGTTTGTTTTTTTGTTGCTTTGTTGGTTGCTTTTTTTATTGAACTTCCCCGGATGGAAACTGTCATTTTAACTGTACTGCCAAGTTATTCAGGCAACCAATTATTCTTGTAGCTTTAAATAAAAGGGGCGTTCTGAAAAAGTTTAACCGCTGAAAGTTATTTAGTATTTATCAAGCCAAACCAAGCCCCCACCGCAGTGAGGGCAGTCACAACAAAGGTACCAACGCCCTTCAGAGTTTTATAGCTCGTTTGGATTTGGTCAACACGAGAGTGAACACGCTTGATCGTTTGTTGATTAGTCTCGCTCTCTCGATTATATTGCGAAAGTAGTTCATCAATTCGCTTAAATCTTAGAGCTTCTAATTCCTCGTGCGACTCAAACTTCTCGTGAATGAACTCTTTTAGATTTTTAATCTCATTATCCATTGCTTATGGCTTCGGATAAAGTTTCTTAATCGCCTGTCGCTTCTTGGTAATTTCATCCCACATGGTTGAATCGTCTTCAGCCTTTTCAGCTAACGCAACCGTTACATCCTCAACTGTGGGCAGTGCGTCACGCTAAATCTTTCAGCTCAACGTAAGACTACACAACGACCTAAGTTTGATTTGGGAGGTGGGAGATTTTTCCCCCGCCGACCATTTGGGGGGGGTGCTACGCGGGGTATGGCTTTCCTAACAATAAAGCAAAATAGAGGGCACTCAGAGCCTCGAAATTTTTAATGTAGGAGAAATTTTCATGGTTAAAGTAAAAATAACTCGTGATTGCGCCATTATGGGCAAGCATTA
>JAKUTG010000027.1:0-15232 GCA_022447905.1 Pseudomonadales bacterium
ACCCCAAATACAATGCGATTGACAAACGGAAGAGCTACGACCGTGCCCGCAATAAAAACCACCAACAGAAGCTTTTTGGCATTCATGAAATGAACCCATTTCTATAATTAATACAGTACTTTAACGGCTAAACTACACCAAGGGTTAGTATGGCAGGCGTAACCTACCATATTTTTAATTAAGTGAGCAGAAAATACGCCGAAACACCAATAATTAGCAGATAAGGCGCAAGTACAATGGACAACGCCCTGACCCAGCCGGAAACCAGCCACTGCTTAAAAGCTAGCACAGTCAGCACAACACCCCAGATCTGCGTCAGACTGACCGCGTTTAGGGCGAGTGCCACCGTACTATTACTTGACGGAATACCCAGATTAGTCAAGGTGAGTGGATCGAGATCGAAGGAACTCAATTGACCATTCGGGTTGAGCGCGATGGTTACCGCCATACCAATGACCGTCAGCAAATAAGGTAATGCAGTCCAGATAAGCAACGAGAACCAATGGGTAAACCTGAATCTATCACCATTTAATTGCGAAACGAGGCTTAGGTAACCTGCTTGCAGGACCCATAGCAGGAGCATACCCGCTGCGCTACCAAACACCCCAAACATCCTGAAGGTTGTTTGAGACATCGATTCCATGGTCTCTCGAGCTTGCTCTAACTGTCCATCTTCTAGGTTGGCGCGAGGAAAAGAGTTAGTCAGCGTGTCGTCGATGAACCAGTCGAAATCGATGATAGTGAAATACCAAAACATTACTGCGAGGAGAGGGAGCATGATTATGATAAGTGGAAACAGTTTCGCGGGGCGCTGCTCCAGTTCCGTAAAAGCTTCCGATGGAGACGTTAGAATATTAATCGCAGTAGTCACCAATCCAGCTGGTCCGGTGTTGATAGATTGTGAGGTATCGATATGAGCCATCCCCATGTCCCTAGTTTCTATTAGTTTGTCATCGTGTTCGAGAGCCAATCTGCTGCTGGCTATATATACGAATCAAACGAAAGGTTAGAATCAGAAGCTACAATCTACCATATTGGCACGATATTTCTAAAATCAAGCATTGATTGACGATGAATAATGGCTTTCCCACGATGTTTGACAACGAACTAGTACTTGGTAAATCATTGGCTCTATTAAAGTGTAAGGTTTGTCAATTCCGAAGACACACCTCTACCAATACACAGACATAACCTGGGAGTGAAAGTTCTATGGGCCCGAAACTGTCTCGAAGGCGATTTATAAAAGGTGTGATCTACTCCAGCGCCGCAGCTGCATCCGGAGCCGGGTACTATTTGGCATCTGCCCAGACAGCTTCCAACGCTGTCGTTGAACGTTTGCTGTCACTTCACGTCAATGGTCAGACGCGGCTCGTGGATGTCGCACCGACCGAGACCCTGGCATTTACTCTGCGCAACAAGCTAGGCTTAACCGGTCTCAAGGTTGCCTGCAACCGGGGTGAATGTGGAGCCTGCACGGTATTGCTGGATAATGTCTCCAACTACAGCTGTTCGGTGTTGTCTCATACCGTGAAAGGTCGTGAAGTTACCACGGTAGAAGGATTACGTGCTGCCGGGGGCCAATTAAGCGCTGTTCAACAAGGTTTTATTGAAGAACTCGCTCCGCAATGCGGATTTTGCACACCTGGCCAAGTAATGGCAGCCACTGCCCTATTGAGAGCCAATCCCAATCCAACTCGTGAACAAGCACGCCAGGCTTTAGCTGGCAACCTCTGCCGCTGTGGTGCTTACGATCATTATCTGAACGGCACCATGCGCGCCGCGGAGTTGCTGTCATGACATTCATGCATATTGGAAAGAATTTTGTACCCCCCGATGTAGAAGGCAAAGTTACGGGTGAAGCTAAGTATGTCGAAGATTTTAAGCCAGAAGGTTTGGTATATGCCCGACTCCTTACCAGCCCGATGCCGAGCGGCCGAGTGAGGTCAATCGATGCCTCTGAAGCGCTACGCATGGATGGTGTGCTTGGAATCCTGACGGCGGATGACCTGCCCTCTTCTTCTGCTCCCGCTGAACCAGTGTTGGCTTCCGAAGACGTTACGTTCGTGGGACAGCCCATCCTTGCAGTTGCGGCTATCTCCGATGAAATTGCCGACAGTGCAATTGACAGAATAAAAGTCGATTACGAATATCGGCCCTTTGTCACCGACCCTTTGGAAAGTCTGGTAGAAGGTGGTCCTAATGCCTATCTCGATGGCAACGTATTGCAACAGACCAATTCCCTAGAAGACGAAAATGCCACAATTCGCGGCGGCTTTGGCACTATCAAGTGGCCTGCTGGTGAGGTTGAGCGTTTTCGCAACGGACAGGAGCCCCGTAATGTGGGGTTCGCTGGTGGATGGACCTACGGTGACCTAGATACAGCCTTTGCTGAAAGCACAACCATCGTCGAAGAATCGTTCGTTGTCGCCGGTACACCGCATCACTGTATGGAACCTCGGAGTAGTATGGCCTATTGGCAAAACGGTAAATGTTATTTCTATGCTTCTACCCAGAGTCAAAGTGCAGTTGTTGAGCCACTCGCAGAACTCCTGGGCATTGCTCCTGAAAATTTATGCATGATTTCTGAAAACACCGGTGGAGGGTTTGGCTCCAAGGGGCGCTCCTATCCTACAATGGCTGTCACCGGACGCTTCTCACAATTGCTAAATAGACCAGTACAACTCCGGATTACCCGAGAAGAAGAGTATTACCTAGGAGTGGGTCGACCTGGCATGCAAGGCTGGGTGAAAACTGGCGTTCGGGCCGACGGAACCGTCGCCGCAGTAGACCTTATAATAATCAGCGACGGCGGCCCCACCGGGCGTAACAGTGCATCGTCTTCTGCACAACATATCTCTGTAGTTTATACGCCCACAGCAATGCGACTCCGCAATATCCCGGTGTTTACCAACACCACACCCCGAGGTGCACAAAGAGGACCTGGGCAGAATGAAATGTCGGCAGCGATAGCCCCGATTATGGACAAGGCGGCACGACAACTGGGTATGGATAGGGCGACATTTCGACGGATCAATGCTCCCCATAGTGAATCTCCTGTTTATGAAAACCAAGGCCCAGTAACCAGTGCCTTCATGGCTGAAGCCATCGATAAGGCCTCAACAATGTTCAACTGGGCAGAGCGAGACGCAGCGCCGCGGCTTCGCAGTGGCAGCAAAATCCGCGGCCTAGGAGTTGGCCTCGGTTATCACTCTGCGGGTGGAAATGGCTATGACGGGCTAGTTCGAATTGCTCCAGACGGGCGCATATATTTACACAGTGGCGTCGGAAATCTTGGAACTTATTCTTATGCCGGCACTGCCAGAGCTGCAGCGGAAGTACTCCAGTGCCGCTGGGAGTCGTGCGTAATTGAGCATGGTAGTACCGACAGTCACCTACCCCACAGCTCAACCCAAGGTGGAAGCAATACTATCTTTACCCACACCCGAACCAATTGGGTTGCTGCGGAAGATGCTGTATTGAAACTTAAAGAAATTGCGGCCTCGGAATACGGTGGTATTGTCGATGACTACAGTATTGGTGAAGAACGCGTTTTCAAAACCAGTGATAGCAGCCAGGGCATGAGTTACGGTGAAGCTGCCGCAAAGGCTATTGAACTTGGTGGCCGCTACAGCGGACAAGAGTTCCCTGAAGATATACACCCTATTACTCAACGGGCCGTTCAAGGCCTGGCAGGAACTGGACTAATTGGTGTCGCCAAGGACAACTTACCAAAGCGAGGAATCGCTCCAGGACTCATGATCAGCATGGCCGAGATAGAAGTAGACCTGGAAACAGGCAAATACGAAATTCTGGACTATGTGGGTGTAGCAGACTGCGGCACCATTATTCACCCTCAAGGTTTGTCACAGCAAATAAATGGTGGCGGGGTCTGGGGTTTTGGTATGGCTGGATCCGAGCGACATGTCTATGATCCACAGATCGCATTGCCGGCTAACCTGGGTATGTACCAGGCCAAGATACCGACGTTTCTGGATGTACCGGCCGTAAGGCTAAATGGAGCCGTAGACATTGCCGACCCCTACAATCCGGCGGGTGGAAGAGGTGTAGGTGAGCCTTCCCAGGGGAGCGCTGTTGCCGCCATTACGAGTGCCATTGCTGATGCCCTGGATGGCCACTTGTTTAATCGCGTACCGGTAACGCCTGACATGATTGTTAATCATGCAACCGGTGCTGAGCAGGAATCAAAACTGTTGGCTTTAAACACGTTCTAACTTCTCAATACTTGAAGCTTACTCCGTCACAACTGAAGTGGCGGAGTGGGCTTCTTGGCTTCACACCTACTGCTTTATCCCTCCAAAACAGAGGTACTTCATTTCAAGGTATTCATCAAGCCCGTGCCTAGACCCTTCCCGGCCCAAACCCGACTGTTTCACACCTCCAAAAGGGGCAACTTCGTTGGACAAAATACCGGTATTAATTGCAACCATGCCAGATTCCACTGCTTCCGCGATTCGCCAAATCCGTGCCATGTCACTGGCATAAAAATAGGCGGCAAGTCCGAATTCCGTAGCATTGGCCATATCTATACCTTGCTGGTCTTCCATAAATCTGAAAACCGGAGCTAACGGACCAAAGGTTTCTTCCCTGGCGACTTTCATTTCCTGATTTGCGTCAACTAATAGGGTCGGCTCAAAGAAGCTACCACCCAACGAATGGCGACTGCCACCGCACACTATTTTGCCACCTTTAACAACAGCATCTTCTATATGTTCTTCCACTTTCTCGACTGCTGCCAGATCAATAAGCGGGCCCTGATCAATTTCACTATCTAGCCCGTTACCCACTTTAAGACCTTGTATAGCAAGGTGCAGTTTATCTACAAAACAGTCATACACACCGTTTTGAACATAAATGCGGTTGGTACAGACACAGGTTTGTCCTGAGTTACGAAACTTCGACGCCATCACACCGTCAACAGCGTCGTCCAAGTTGGCATCATCAAATACGAGAAATGGTGCGTTGCCACCTAATTCCATCGACACCTTTTTCACAGTTGAGGCAGACTGGGCAATGAGTTTCTTACCGACCTCTGTCGAGCCTGTAAAAGAGATTTTCTTCACCAACGGATTGCTCGTTAGTTCAGCACCTATTTCCGCCGATATACCTGTGATTACATTAAACACACCTGCAGGCAATCCTGCACGCTCACCCAATACCGCTAACGCAAGAGCAGAATACGGTGTACTGCTAGCAGGTTTCAATACCACTGGGCAACCTGCAGCCAGAGCAGGCCCCGCTTTTCGAGTAATCATAGCAGCCGGGAAATTCCATGGAGTAATCGCGGCCACTACACCTATTGCCTGCTTTATTACCAGATATCTCTTATCATCCTGGGTGTGAGGGATGACCTCTCCATAAGCACGCTTTCCTTCTTCAGCAAACCATTCAATAAATGAAGCTGCATAAGCTATTTCCCCTCTGGCTTCCGTTAGTGATTTACCCTGTTCCAGGGTTATTAACATGGCTAGATCTTCCTGATGCTCAAGTATCAACTCAAACCATTTATGCAGTTTGTTGGATCGTTGTTTTGCAGGTAGTCCAGACCAAGGCTTGAATGCCACATTTGCCGCTTCAATTGCTAGGCGCGTTTCCACCGCCCCCATCCTCGGTACGGAACCAAGTACTTTTCCATTAGCTGGATTGATAACTTCTATCGAGGAATTTTTCTCTGCATCGCACCATTTACCATCAATGAAACATTGCTGTCTAAAAAGTGTTGCATCGGTTAACTTCATAGTGTGAGCTCTCGTAGTTACTTATGCTTGGCAAACCATTCTCGTATAGTTACCACTATTTGTTCAGGCTGTTCCATAGGAACTAAGTGCCCAGCATTAGCTATCTCTCGATAATCATGTTGTGGCGACATCTCTTTCCATTTAATCCAGGACTTTTCTGACAAAGTATTGGAATCACGCCCTCGGATAGCGAGCAGAGGAACCTTGACTTTTGGGAGCAAGCTCCAGATGCTGTGAGCCACCAAATAACAATGGGCTTCCCATTCTTTGCTATAAACAAGCCGAACCGTACCATCTTCACATGTAGCTGTACCATAATTGACATAATCCCAGAGCACAGCATCACTGACATTCTTGAATACCAACTTCGGTCGAAAATGTTCATACGCCTCTTCTCTGGTAGCCCAAGATTCCGTCCGATCCAAAGTTTTCCTTATTAAGGGAATCTTCCTCTTAGCCAATCCACGAAAGAGTTTTAAAAAGTAGAAGTACTTTCTCGACATTATTACAGGTTCAATTAGAACAATTGTCCTAAATAGTTCGGGATGCTTAACAGCTGCCATAACGATAGCAGCTGCTCCCATCGAATGACCGACGCTGATATTTGATTGCCCTAACCGCTTAAGCATAAGCAACAAATCTTCACCAAGCGGCACCCAAGATTTCATCCCAGATGGCTCTGGAGGCGTGTCCCAAATAGGTCTATGTAAACTTGCAATTACCTCGTGATCGATTCGAAATGGATCCAGTAAAGCTCGATAAGTCAGGGGTGGATACCCATTGGCATGGGAGAAGTGGAATAGCGGACCATCGCCTCCAACATTAATATACGGAATAGACATATATACGCCTGAACAGTGCCTCGTTTATCAGCCAGGTATTCTACATGAGAACCCAAATTAAACACTTGGTTAGATTGTAATTTTTAAGATTATCCCAATCTATCATTGAATAGGCAGTGCAAATGGATTAATAATGAGTTTCAGTTAGAAAGGAGACAACCCATGGATTTTGCACTTCTGCCTCTCGAAACTTGGCACTGGATCGTGTTCGGCATAGTAATGATAGTTGCTGAAATGTTCTTGGGATCCTTTTTCATATTCTGGTTCGGTGCAGCGGCAGTGTTCGTGGGCTTGCTGTTACTTCTGCCAATTGAATTATCCGAAACCACTCAAATAGTTATTTGGGCCATTACCTCAACTGCGTTTGCGTTGGCCTGGTTCAAACTTATCAAGCCTTTAAATGTGGACAAAACTAAAGCTGGTTTATCCAGAGAAGCACTGGTGGGAGAAATAGGACTAGTACTGAAACTGCCTACTGGAGAAAAAAGAGGTACGGTTCGATTCCCCGCACCACTACTCGGTTCAGATGAATGGCTGATTATTTCGCAGGATGATCTTGATATTGGGGATCGAGTCAGTGTAGTGGATTTATCTGGAAACTCACTAATTGTTAAAAAAGCATAAGGAGCTCTACTATGGAAATTTTAACACCTTCATTTATACTCGCTATTGCCGTCTTAATATTTCTTCTAGTCACCGTAGCAAAAGGAGTACGCCAGGTACCGCAGGGTTACAAGTGGGTTGTGCAACGTCTGGGAAAGTTCAACACATCTCTGACTCCAGGACTGAATTTCCTCATCCCTTACATTGACAATGTTGCTTTCAAGGTTACTACCAAGGATATCGTGCTCGATATTCCTTCCCAGGAAGTTATCACTAAGGACAACGCCGTCCTGGTTACCAATGCAGTAGCATATATCAACATTGTCTCACCAGAAAAGGCTGTCTATGGCGTTGAGAACTATGTCATTGCAATTCAAACCCTGGTGCAGACTTCATTGCGGTCGATACTTGGTGAAATGACTCTGGACGAAGCATTGTCCTCCCGAGACCATATCAAGGCGAAGCTAAAGGAAGCTATTTCGGACGATATTTCCGATTGGGGTATTACACTGAAGACAGTCGAAATTCAGGATATTAATCCATCTTCAACTATGCAACAGGCAATGGAAGAGCAGGCAGCAGCAGAGCGTGCACGTCGTGCAACCGTGACCCGTGCCGACGGTGATAAACAGGCTGTCATACTCACCGCTGAAGGCGCATTAGAAGCCTCCAAGCGTGAAGCTGAAGCCCAGGTGATTCTCGCGGAGGCCAGTAAACGTGCAATTAGCCTGGTAACCGAAGCCATTGGGGAAAAAGAACTGCCTGTCATCTACCTACTCGGCGAGAAATACATCAGCTCACTACAAGAACTGTCATCATCGGATAACTCTAAATTTGTAGTCTTCCCAGCTGATATCCCGGGCGCTTTGAAGGGTATGATGGGTAAGAAATAGTGCTTGGCCCGAATTTCAACCAGTCGCATAGAACTGTTTGAGCACTTTAAAGTAGGCATCGGCTAACCCTGCACGCAGTTTCGCTGATGTTCATGATCTCACTGACTGTGATTCGTAGATTTCCGGCTTACGAGTCACTACTGCCCGAATTATGAGATACATTGCAAGGCCGGTTGGCCCTAGCATTAGCGTCAAGAACAAACAAGGAAGGACCAACCAGTGCGAGACTCCGAATTTTTGGGAGTCGTAAACTTCCCACGCCCCAACAAAAAGATCAAACGCAAGATAATGAATCCAGCCAGCCGCCAACACATAAGGATTGGAGAACAAGGTAGCAATTTCATTGAGAGAACCGAATCCACCACCTGCCGGCATGCTGCCAAATTGCGAAAGAAACAATCCAACATAGACAAGCCCTAGGATGAAGGGGATGATCCCAGTGCAGATTACGCCCAGAGTCCACTTCCATCTAGGGAGGAACACCAGCAAGAGCCATCCAGGCACAACGATGTTATTACATAGCGACAAGATAAAATCGGCAGACATGGGAGCCTCCCCTTTTGTTATGCTTAGAAACTCAGACTAGTGTAATTACTCCAGTAAGTAAATTTTCCCGCTAACGGCTTGGTTAGTAGTAGAAACATACATAATTGCAACGCGATATAAACACTTTCCCCGTTTACTTTGCCGAATATTTTCTCGGCAACCAGTGTGCGTTACACTTGAGTTACTGGAAACCGAATCTATGAGCGAACTAGACCAAGCTACAGAAACCAAATCGTTCGACGAACGTTCATTTATGGCCAAACTACTAGCGGGCAAGTATGGCCTGGCTATCACCTACTGGGTACTATATTTCTTGGGAAGTGGCCTGTTCTTCGTAATGGGTAGCCGAGCGGTTGATAATGAACAATGGCTCGTCTATCTGGTAATGATAGCGTTGCTGCTGGCTTATACTGTGATTCTGATCATAGGTATCCGAGGCGCCTATAATGGCCCTCAACTCTGGAAAGTGATGTCCAGAACTTCTTCGGTATTTATGATCGTCAATATTCTGGTGGGTATTAGTACACTAGGTTTTATTTATTAGTTCAAACTCGTATTTTTTGAGATTAAAACTTTGGAACAACAAAAACATCACTATTCACTCGTCGTAAAAAAAGACTGCCAAACCTGCGCGCTAATTGAACCAGTTATCAAGCAACTATCAGATACTTTTAATAATTCTCTGACTATTTACGTCCAAGACGATCCTTCATTTCCAGAAAGTGTCGCTGACAAAATCGATGATTCTTCCCTCGAATTCTCCTACAAACAGAACATAGAAATAGTCCCTACACTCATTCGCTCAGGTGACGGTTTAGATGAGCAAGCGCGCATTTTCGGTTGGGACAAATGTCAGTGGCAGGAATTCACCGGCATCGAAAATCTCGGTGCCAACCTCGTGGATTTCAAACCGGGTTGTGGGTCAAAGACTCAAGACCCCGGAATGACTGAAATTCTTACGCTTCGTTTCGATACAGATCTTCTGCAAGCTAGGAAGATCGAACTGGCAGAATCTGAAGACATCATGGAAGCCTGTTTCGAACGCGGCTGGAGCGACGGTCTTCCCCTGGTGCCACCTACCCCGCTGAGAGTGGCGCGCATGTTGTCCGGCACAGACTGTTCTGCCGATGAAATAGTTGGTTCTGTCCCGCCAGACAATAGGCCTTGCACAATAGAGAAAATCGCTATAAATGCTGTAATGGCTGGATGCAAGCCCGATTACCTGCAAGTGGTGATCGCCGCATTGAAGGCGGCTTTAAAGGATGAATTTTGTATGCATGGACTGCTTTGTACGACCTATTTCTCCACACCAGTAATGATAGTTAACGGACCCATCACCAAGCAGATCGGAATGAATTCCGGAGTCAACGCTCTTGGACAAGGTAACCGGGCAAATGCAACGATCGGGCGGGCGCTACAGCTTATCGTCCGCAATGTAGGTGGAGGAATTCCTGGTGGCATTGATCGAGCCACACTGGGAAATCCAGGGAAATATACGTTTTGTTTCTGCGAAGATGAATCAGATGCGGAGTGGCCGTCACTATCTATGGATCGTGGCTATGCCAGGGAAGATTCAGTGATTAATCTGTTTGCGGGCAGCGGGGTTCAGCCCTTCGTAGATCAGCAATCCCGTCAACCCGATTCGTTGGTTAAAAACCTAGCCAATAGCCTGCGTAGCGTAGCTAATACCCGATCATTTGGAATGGCTGATGCAATCATCGTGATTAGCCCCGAGCACCGACGAGTCTTGAGGGAAGGTGGCTGGACCAAACCCAACTTGAAACAAGCTCTATATGACGAACTAAAAACACCTGGAGCTGATATCATTCGTGGAAAAGACGGAATCGCCGAAGGCATGCCTGAAAAATTCAAAGACATACTGCTCAATAAGTTCAGAGATGACGGGTTACACATAGTTGGTGCCGGCGGAAAGGCTGGAATGTTTTCAGCCATAATAAGCGGCTGGCTAGCCTCTGGAGAAAAAGGCAGCCAACTGGTTTCGCAACAAATTAACTGAGAGGAGATCAAGATGAGTGAATTCTTGCTGGACCCAACGGCGGAGTTAGCACCCGCCAAGCGGCAATTGATTCCCCGGCTGCAAAGCTTGAAAGGGGCAACCATCGGACTTCTAGACATTTCCAAGCCCAGAGGCAAGGAGTTTCTGGATGAGATCGAAAACCTTTTGCTTGACGAAGGAGCAGAAGTAAATCGTTACATTAAACCCACATTTGCCCGCATCGCGCCCAGGCAACTTAATCAGCGTATCAGCGCAGAGTGCGATGCTGTTATAGAAGGGTTAGCCGACTGAGGTTCGTGTACCTCGTGCAGTTTGCATGACATCATGGACCTTGAAAGCCGCGGCATCCCCTCAGGATTTATCGCCTCTTGTGAATTTGAAGAAGCGGCAGATGCGCAGGGTAAGTCCCTCGGTATAACCCCCGCTAGAGTGTTTGTTCCTCACCCCATTCAGGACCGCACCGATGTCGAAATGGTTGAATTAGCGCGTGAAGCTATCGAAAAAGTAACCGCACTCATTGTTGAAAAATAGTGCAGACTGAAGAATCAAACGGAGATAGTAATGACTAGAGAAGCAGTAATTGTATCCACAGCCAGAACACCAATAGGCAAGGCTTATCGCGGTGCCTTTAATGACACAGACGCTCCCACCCTTGGTGGTCATGTAATTGCCGAAGCGGTGAAAAGAGCCGCAATCGAACCAGGCGAGGTGGATGATGTAATCATGGGGTGTGCCATGCAGCAGGGATCTTCCGGAGGCAATATCGGTCGTACGTCAGCTGTGGCCGCGGGTCTTCCAAATTCCGTTTCAGGCATGAGCATCGATCGTCAATGCTCGTCAGGCATGATGGCTATTGCTACCGCCGCTAAGCAAATTGTGTGTGACAACATACCTGTAGTGGTAGGTGGAGGGCTAGAATCGGTAAGCCTGGTACAGAATGAACACCGCAACGGTTATCGTGCCCAGGATCCCAATGTGGTCGCAAAGTCAGAACACGCGTATATGTCAATGCTGGAAACAGCAGAAACTGTAGCCAACCGCTACAACATAACTCGGGAACAGCAGGACGAGTTCGCGCTTCAGAGCCAGCAACGCACAGCAGCGGCACAACAAGCCGGAAAATTTGATGATGAAATAGTTCCTCTTCCTACAAAAATGATATTCGTTGATAAGGAAACAAAGCAACAAAGCACCCACGCGGTTACATTGGAAAAAGATGAGGGCAACCGTCCTACAACAACTCTGGAAGGCCTGGCAGGCCTGAAAACAGTCTTCGATGGTGGTGTGATTACTGCTGGTAATGCCAGCCAACTATCTGATGGTGCGTCTGCTTCGGTCTTGATGGATAGCAAACTTGCAGAACAAAAAGGACTGGAGCCACTTGGCGCCTATCGTGGCATGGCAGTAGCTGGCTTGGACCCTGATGAAATGGGAATAGGGCCAATCTACGCGGTTCCTAAGTTGCTGGAGCGCTTCAAGCTTTCTATCGAAGATATTGGCCTGTGGGAATTAAACGAAGCATTTGCCGTTCAGGTGGTTTACTGCCGAGATAAACTGAACATTCCCAATGAAATACTCAACGTCAATGGTGGCGCTATCTCCATCGGACACCCGTATGGAATGAGTGGAGCTCGGCTGGTTGGTCACGCACTTGTAGAAGGCAAACGTCGTGGCGCCAAATATATTGTCTGCACTATGTGTGTGGGTGGAGGCATGGGAGCAGCTGGTTTGTTTGAGGTCTATTAGAAACCGTTACACTTTCCCATACCCGTTTCAAGCACGCTTTATATACATGCCGAATCCAGAAAACTTATTACGGCTGCTTCATCGAATTCCGATGAAGGCAGCCGTTGACTACTCATCGAGGCCGACTTTTTCTGATTCACATTTTCCTGCAGAATACTCCCAAACTCTATCGCCAAATTCTCTTGAAACTGAGCATCTATAACGATGTAATATTGAATCCTGTCTTCCAGATCTGGTAGGAAGCTGAAGCTCAATTTAGCTTTCTCTCCGATCTCCATTATTCCATTTTCAGGATCCATATAAAATAGGCACGTTGCACTATTACCACTGAAATTATTGGTAAACTCTTGGTAGTAGGTTTCTAATAATTCGATAAATGCCTCAAGATCTGCTCCATCTATTCCAGGATTATTAGCCAGTCGACCTGTATTTCTAAACGATTGCAATGTGCTCGCGATATAAAGAAAACTTGCCTCTGCGCCGGCCAAATCAGTTTGTGCTCTTCCCCCATTTGGCAATAAGATGAAAAGCACCAACAAAAATCCAATCGTAGCTTTGTGATCAATCATTTCTTGCCTTTAAGTCCGACAGCAAACAATCTCAAATTTACGCTTAACAAGTTTTCGATATCGCGCTCTAACGGGGTTCGACCAGATCATAAGGATTACCATATAAATCTCTAATAATACATGAAATACCCCACGGAACTTCCGAAGGAGGATCGACTATCTCCACGCCTTTTGCTTTCAAGGATTTGGCTTCGGCTATACAATCATCTGTGCTTAAAACTGTCATCAAGTTAGTCCCTACTCTCGATTTCTCTTCGGCACTATGCGCCTGCTGAAGAACAACCTGCATAGCGGGATTGTCAGTAGGTGATACTGTTAACCACCTGAGACTCGGGACCACGTCACTGTTATCCATCACCACTTTAAAACCAAGTTTATCAACATACCAGTCAAGAGCTTGCTGCTGGTCTTCAACAAACAGTGTGACATGTGTAATTCTATTAATGGTCAAGTACTAACTCCTAAGCGGAAATTTATTCGTGATCTGGCGATCTGACTGCTAACCTACGCTTTTTCTTTTCACCTGTCTGTTTCTTTTCTTTCAACCTTTTTTCTTTTCCTGCTGTTGATGGTTTGGTAGCAATTCGTTTTTTCTCGTGTGCAGCAACTTTTGTCAGAAGTTGTTCCAGTCGCATGATGGCATCTTGTTTGTTCCTGTCCTGGCTTCGATAACGTTGTGCCTTGAGAGTAATTGTTCCATCTTTAGCTATGCGTTTGTCCGGATGGTCCAGCAATTTGTTCTTCAATATTTTGGACAAAGACGAATTTGTAATATCGAAGCTCAGCTGAACTGCTGTCGATACTTTATTGACGTGTTGCCCTCCCGGACCGCTAGCTCGAATCGCATTAAATTTAATCTCAGATTCAGGGATAGTTATTTTTCCCACTGGATAACTCACAAGAAATTTAAACCGGATTATTATCCTACCTGAATCCTGCTTTTTGCTGAACAGAATTCCATTTAGTCAGAACAATAAAATCTGCGCAATACGAGCTCCCCGCTTGATCATGGACTTCTTGCTTCAGCTAGCAGTCTAGGTTAATGTCGATATTCACTCAGCATAGGGCTAACATCGGGATTTTGATCAGAAAAATAAAAAAGAAGACAGATAATGCCTAGTACATTTAGTCAAAATGCGCCGAAATTAACGACCCTTCTGCTGATTAGCGTAATTAGCATAAGCAGCACCGCCCGTGCTCAAGAAGCCGTCCGTATCGCTTTCTTGGATCCTCTTTCAGGTGCTTTTGCCTCAGTGGGAACCAGTGGATTAAAACAACTTCAGTTTGCTGCGGACTATCTGTTTAACTCACGGGGAGGTATTTTGGATGGCCGCATGATCGAAATCGTGCCACTCGACAACCAAAACAGCCCTACCCAAACCCAGATCCAATTTCGTCGTGCAGTCAGCGAAGGAATACGTATCATTTTTCAGGGCAACGGTTCAGCAGTCGCCAATGCTCTAAATGCGACTATCTCTCGTCACAATCGTCGAAATCCTGGGCAGGAAATCCTGCAAATCAACTACTCAGCCGTTGACCCGATTCTCACCGAAGACAACTGCAGTTTCTGGCATTTCCGCTTTGATGCGCACGAAGTAATGAAACTAAATATATTGACTGACTATATTGCCAGTAACCCAGATATAAAAAGCGTCTACATAATTGGTCAGGATTATTCATTCGGTCAGATATTATCAGATACTTCAATTGCTTTGCTGAAAGAAAAACGCCCAGATATCGAAATCGTTGGCAGCGAATTACATCCCATTGGACAGGTAAAAGATTTCACGCCCTATGTCACCAAGATAGTCTCTTCCGGAGCTGATGCCGTGATCACTGGTAACTGGGGGGCGGACATGGTGTCTCTGGCTCGCTCTATCATAGACAATGGATTGGACATCCCAGTCTTTACTTTCTATGCCGCCTACGATGGTATTACTGCAACTCTGGGGGCTGACGGTAAAAACATGATTCGTCTTGTTCATAATGAAACATCCAACCCTATACCGACTGAACAACGCAAAGAATTTATTCGTGCTTTTAAGGCAGCTAATCCCAATAATGATGTAACACAACCACGCATCACTAATGCTCTTTCCATGATAGTAGCAGCCATGGAGGACCCCCGAAGCACTGCTCCTTATGATATTGCCTTGGCGCTTGAAGACATGCGCTTCACTACGTTAAGTGGAGAAGAAATCTGGATGCGGGGTGAAGATCATCAAATTTTCCAGTCACTGCACATCTCAGTGCATACGGA
>JAKUTG010000270.1:0-3383 GCA_022447905.1 Pseudomonadales bacterium
AACAGGTGTATCCCCATGACATTCAGTGCAATTTCTCGCTTAAATAGGTCTGCCGCGGTTTGCCTGTTCTTTTGTATAGACACCATCCCAGACGGACCGCATATCAACAACTTCTCCGTCAACATCAAATCTTTCCAAGACGGCTTCTACTGCCTCAGTAGTCACGCCGCCAAACTCGTTACCCCAAACGTTGCGAATATAGGTAGCAAGCGACGCAATATCCTGAGGCGATAACTGTGGGAAAGCTGGCATGGCCCCCTGTCCTTTATAGATATTGGTCACAATCAAAGACAATTCTTGCAGATTTTCGTTGCCTACCAAGGCGGGAAAAGCTGGGGGAATTCCCTTTCCCGATGATTGATGGCAAAGAGCACAATTCCCATCGAAGAGCGCATGACCCTGCGTAAATAGCGCCTTGTCCACCTCCTCAGCGACCGCTGGCGCGACACTGAGGATTAGTATATTTATAAGGGCGGCAAATCGTATCTTGTGCATAACTAGCTGAATCCACAGTCCGCAATCGTCTGAACTGATGTGCAGAAATAATTCGTGCAAACAGACTGATCTCGGCCTATTAGCCAAGTCAATATGCACGGCGAAATTATGCCCCCGGTGGATGCACTAACCACCGGGGGCTAACTACTAGACCAATTGGCTATCTCTTATTAGGCGTTTGGCTCCATCGCAGCTTCTTTACCAGCGATGTACCCATGCACCAGACCTCGACCGAGACCGTGTTGTCCACCGCCTCCACTGGCCTCACCGCCAGCATATAGGCGGGGTATCACGTCACCCTTCATATCTACGACTTGAGCTTTTCCATTGATGCGAAGACCACCGTAGGTATCGTGCCAGACGATCATTAACGAAGCTGCATAGAAGGTAGGTCCGTCTATTCTGTGCATAGTCTCGCCTTCACGCTCAAAGTCATCATCATAGGCCTTGTCGACAAAAGCGTTCCATCTGTCTACCGTTTCTTTCAGGTGAGGCATCGGAACTCTCGAGAATGGATTTTGCATGACCTTCTCGGCTAGCGCTTCTACAGAGCTGGCACTAAAGAAGTACCCATTGTCGGCGGTGAAAGGATAAGCAATATTCCACTCTCCACGCACTACCGCATTCTGATCAAAAATCGCCCAGAGCGGTCCAGAGAGAAAGTCCGGACCCTGAGAACCCTCATTGATTGCAAGGGCTGCATCCACACCATCATGTCGGGTATAGGCACTTTGCGCTAACGCCACTTTATGCGCTGCACTCGCGTTGCGCCAATCTCCCGGAGTGTGCTCGCTCCAATCATTTGGCAGGCCTTCCTTGAGGCCACCTGGCCATCTGGGATGTCTGGGCCGCTTCGGGAGGTCGATCTCACTAAAGAATCGTTTACCCACCTGATTCACCGCGATGATGTGTTCAAAGCCACCGGCTCCAACTTCAACGCCTGCAGAACCACGGAACTGGAACGTCGGGTGCCCTGGATACATATCAGTGTAGGCATCCCGAGTCGCTAACCGTGTTTTGATGTGATAGGTAACGGAGTGCTGGTAATTCTGCTGCATTCCCGCGAGGTTCGCCCCAATTGCCAGACCAGCCGTCATTGCGCTGCCGTCCTCGGCACGCCCCGCCCCCCCTAGAAGGGCCCAACCGCTTGTTGGGAACAGAGGCTCACGCATCGCCGGGTAGAACATGCTGCGAACCTGTGGATTACCTGCATAACCACCGGAGCTTATGATGACAGCCCTCCGGGCTCTGATGTTCACTGACTGCCTGCGCTCATCAACGTTGCCGTCCTGCCAAAGGCTCTCCAGACGGTCGCCTGAAGTCAGATCATGTCTCGGTGTATAACTGGCCTTGATTCCCAAGACCTCGCCCGACAACTGCTCCTCTCGGATGATCTCGTCCATATGACGATTGAGCATGAACGAGACACCTTTCTCGCGCGCGCTCCATTCCAGGGGTCTGGCAAGCGCGGCGCCATTTCCTACGATACCCTCTGAAGCACGACTTGAAAGATCCCCCATCACCCTAGGAGCGAATTGACTGCAAAACTCGCCCTTTACTCCGACGTCTTCTTTGGTGACCGTTCCGGCCTTCATATCGGTCTTGTCTCCGATTCGAAGTATGGCGGTTGCTGCTCTCGCCCGCGATACGCCTCCCCCGTAGTGGGTACCATTAATCCGCGCATATCGGACGTAATTGTCCAACAAAAACTGCCTGGTCCCGACGGTGTTGTTGGCCCAGGCATAATGAAGATCTCGTTCGTTAAACCGGTACCTCGGCACGCCCCCCGTGTCCAAGACGGACCAATCAGTCATATCCTTGAACAGAAGCTCCGGGTTGTCTTCCAGAGCCGCTGCTTCCACCACGGGTTCAACCTGGACCATCCCTTCAGCGTCAGAAGCGCCTGCTAAATCTCTCTTTTGCACTGCGTCTCCACCGCCAAGAGAGGTCCATGATCCACTATGTAACATCTTCCCGCCAACGTCGAAGTTTTGATCGACCAACATTACGGATGCGCCCAGGTCTCTGGCCCGTATAGCGGCGGGTAATCCCGCACATCCTGCTCCAACAACCACAACATCTACTTCGTAATCCCAAACTATGTCATCCACAGATGAGCTTGCTGCAACCGCTGTTTTGGCAACCCCACCGATAGCTGCTGCTCCGGCGCCGACAACCGCACCCCTTTTTATAAAATCTCGCCTACTGAGAGAATCATCTTCTCTTTGATCTTGAATTATCTTATCTTTACCTTTATCAACTTTTTCACTCATTTTGAAATTCCTCCTAACTTTCCGTTCAACCGTTACAACAACGGCATAGCATCACTACACGCTGACGGTCGACGACCGCTGACTGGGTGAATGCAACGTGGAAACTATAATTTACACTTATCGAATCGATAAATTAAACCCTATGAGCTATGACGACACTCCTTGGTAAGACAACTTCAAGCAAAAAAATTGACCCCATATTAATATATTTAACTTATATCCTTAACTTAGTATCCTTAACGATTCTAATTTCTAGTCATTTTTTTGGTTTTAGGATGATTTCGTGGAAAATAATGCGATTTGAATCCGCATTAGGAAAATTCAGATGAAATTAGATTTGATCCGTAAGGATGGGATGCACTGGGAGTGCAACAGGTCACACTGGGAATCTCTTATCGAATCGGCCGAGAAAAGTGGATACAAAGCACAAGGCACCACTCAATATGACTTCGATACGGGAGAGCCGGACGATGACTGGGATGGTACCGACTACAGTTCAAAATCTGGGCAGGTGGTCAGTAGTGAGGACGCAAAAAACCTGGCTGAGTCATTAGATGAATTAATTACTAAACATCAAATCAGCGGAACAGAGGAAGAAATTATCGTTAGTTTTTT
>JAKUTG010000271.1:0-3376 GCA_022447905.1 Pseudomonadales bacterium
ACTAAGAACTCGAGACAGAGAAAGAAAACTGATTAAGAAGATAGATAGCACTATCGAATCTATCGCTCAGGATGATTATGGATTTTGTGAATCTTGTGGGATCGAAATTGGTATTCGCAGGCTTGAAGCAAGACCCACGGCCAATAAATGCATCGATTGCAAAACCCTTGATGAAATCAAAGAGAAACAACTCGGCAGTTAAAAATCTATCAATTTCAACTAGAAACTTCGGATTAGTTCTGTTCCTATCTTCTCTTATTCTCTTAAATACCTTTCTCGAATTGCACTGGCTTAAGACTCACCAATTGCAATAGATCATAGCAATTTCAATGTCGGTTCCCTCTCAAATTAACAGCACCAAAACCTACATTGGAAGATTTGCACCGTCTCCTACCGGGCCTCTACATCTTGGATCTCTTATTACAGCAGTTGCCAGCTATATCGATGCAAAAGCGAATAAGGGTCTTTGGTTAGTGCGAATTGAAGATTTAGATCCCCCGCGAGAACCACCCAAAGCGGCTGATGAGATATTAATCCAATTGAAGCGCCTTGGTTTGGAATGGGATGGTAAAGTACTCTATCAGAGCACTCGATCTACTTTTTACCAGGAAGCACTCGATTTACTAATAGAGAGAGGACTGTGTTTTAAATGCGATTGCACTCGCCCACGAGTCAAAGCTATGGGATCGGTATATGATGGCTCCTGTAGAGAGCGCTCCGTTCCGTCAGAAAATGAATTTGCTATCCGGCTCAAAACGAAATCCACTGAGATTGGCTTTGAGGATCTTATACAAGGTTATTTTCAACAGAATATCAGAAAAGAAGTCGGTGATTTTATTCTTCTTCGTAAGGATAAGCTATTTGCCTATCAACTTGCTGTGGTGGTAGATGATGCTTTCCAAGGAATCACTAATATCATCCGAGGATTTGATTTGTTAGATTCAACCCCGCGGCAAATATATCAACAAAGATTGCTCGGTTACGCTGCTCCGCAGTATGGTCATGTTCCAATAATAGTCAACAAGCAAGGCCTGAAGCTTAGCAAGCAAAATTTTGCTGAGCCGGTTAATACCCATAACTCGCCTGAGCTTGTTCATCTTGTCCTCCAGCTTCTGGGGCAATCACCTCCTAATAATAATCAAAGCAAAGAACCGCGGTTTCAATTACAGTGGGCTATCGAAAACTGGGATATACAGGCTGTGCCCAAGTTAGCTAATATCTCCCAGGACACACAGGAATAAAGACTAATCCGTGTATATACCTCGCCCCATACGACAAATTTTACTAGATTTACCGCTGGGTGTTTGTTCACTTAGTTTTGATAATGAGGTAATCATGTGGAATCGCGCACTCGAAGAATTTACAGGAATAAAATCTGCCGACGTTGTAGGCTCACAACTTACTGACTTGAGCGACCCTTGGTTGTCACTTATCAGCAATTTTCTCGAAAAGGATTCCAGCCACAACTATAAAAATTATTTCGAATTGGACGGAAAGAAAAAAGCGGTAACTCTGCACAAGGCAATTATCGATGGATTAGATGAAAAAAATTCAAGCAAACATGGCAGGGCTGATGTTTACTTCTTCGAAGGCACAATTGTACTGCTCGACGATATTACAGAAACTGAAATTTTGGAAGCGGGCCTTACGCATAGCGAGCGTTTGGCTTCCATAGGTAGGCTAGCCGCTGGAGTAGCCCATGAAATTGGGAATCCTATCACTGCTATTGCATGCCTTGCACAGACAATTCGTGATGAGTATAAGGATAAAGAATTGAATAATTTGGCTGAGCAAATTATTCAACAGACCAGTAGAACTTCAAAAATTTTACAGTCACTTGTGAATTTTGCTCACGCCGGCACCAGTCAAACCCATTACGAGAAAGAAGTAATTTCCGTGCTTGAGTGCATGGAAGAAGCCAAAACGTTAATCTCACTCGATAAGAAAAGCAAAGATATCCAATTCGAAATGGAATGTGATCCTAAAACTAGGATTTTGGGGGATACACAGCGCTTACTGCAAGTGCTCGTGAACCTGATTAGTAACGCCCGCGATGCAAGTCCACCTAATAGCACTATTTTATTACAAACTATTACGGAGGCAGACTGGGTATGTATTACGATAACGGATGAAGGAGTTGGCATATCTCCAAACATAAAAGATAGAGTGTTTGACCCCTTTTTTACTACTAAAGAGGCTGGGGAAGGCACTGGATTAGGTCTCTCCCTAGCTTTCCGCATAGTAGAGGATTTAGATGGGGATATTGATATAATTAGTCCGGTTGATAAGAGCAAAGGAACGGGAACGCAAGTAATAATACGATTTCCCTGTTATGATGAGAGCAATGATATTGTCCGTGAAAATCGAAAGTAAAAAGGCGAGGCTCAATAATGTACGAATAAGCAAGTGCAATTAAGATCGTCGCATATTGTTAGACGTACATTAAAATAGTAATGAACCAAGTTTTAGTAGTAGAAGACGAAGTAGTAATCCGCAGCGCACTGAAGCGATTACTCGAACGTCACAAATATCAAGTGAGCGAAGCAGGAACTGTCAAAGAATCATTGGAAAAATATGACTTGGACAAGTTCGATGTAGTCATCAGCGACCTTCGCTTACCTGGTGCACCTGGCACCGATATTATCAAAACCACCAAGACCCCTGTCCTTATAATGACGAGTTATTCAAGTATCCGGTCTGCGATTGATTCGATGAAGATGGGAGCCGTGGACTATATTGCCAAGCCTTTCGAACATAACGAAATTATCGAAACACTAAGCAGAATAATTCGTGAGCGCGCTACGCCCGATAAAGAAGGAAAAATTGATAGCGAAGAACCCCAACCACCAATTCATGGAATGATCGGTAGCTGCCCGCAAATGATGGAACTGTTCCGACGAATTCGAAAGGTAGCGCAAACCAACTCCACAGTTCTCATAAATGGTGAGTCAGGTACAGGCAAAGAACTAGTGGCTCGGGCAATTCACAACCTAAGCGATCGCAAGGACCAACAAATGAATTCGGTAAATTGCGCCGCAATCCCTGAAAATCTAATTGAGTCCGAGTTGTTCGGTCACGAGAAAGGTGCATTTACTGGCGCGACAGCTACTCGTACTGGTCTCGTCGAAGCAGCCAACCACAGCACACTGTTTCTCGATGAGATAGGTGAATTACCATTAGAGGCCCAGGCGCGCCTACTGAGAGTGCTTCAAGAAAACGAAATTCGCAAGGTCGGTTCAGTTCAATCGAAGAAGGTAGATGTAAGGCTGGTAGTTGCTACTCATCGAGATTTAAAACAGTTGGTTGCAGATGGGTACTTTCGGGAAGATCTCTACTATCGTATAAACGTTATGGCGCTCCTGATACCTCCGTTGCG
>JAKUTG010000272.1:0-3357 GCA_022447905.1 Pseudomonadales bacterium
TTCCGAAATCACACTGTGATTTATGTCCCCTATTGCACTGCAGACGTCCATCTTGGTAGCAAGGTTGGTCAATACACTGTGCCCCGATTGGAAAACTTTCCCGGAGGTGAGTTCGAAATCAACCACATGGGTTATCCGAACACTAAGATGGCACTTGATTGGATATATGAACACCTGACCAATCCCTCGGAATTCATGGTAGCAGGATCCAGCGCGGGATCCGTCGCAGTTCCGGTGTACGCCGCGCTGATTAAGGATCACTACGCTAGCGCACGCGTAATTGGTCTGGGCGATGCTTCCGGTGGATACCGTGGTGCAAATTTTAATCCCTTCGATGTTTGGGGTATTGGTGATGTGCTTGATCAGAGTCCGAGATTTGGATCAATTAACCGCGATGGGTTAGGCTTTTACGAATTGTTCATTGCGGCCGGCCAGCGCGGTGACATAGTACTTGCTTCCTTTGATACCAAGGAGGACACGGTGCAGAAACAGTTCATGAGAGCCCTTGGCCAGGACTCAGAGTCGCTACTTCCAACGCTGAAGGCTAATCTTGCAGATATCTCGAATCAAACTGCAAACTTCAGTTACTTCGTGGCCGATGGATCTTTTCACACCATCCTGTTGAGACCACAGTTTTACTCATTAACGGAGTCCGGGGTTTCGTTTTTAGAGTGGTTTGAGGAATTGATGTACACCGGGTCAGCTGAAAATGTTGTGTGTAAAACCTGCAATTAAAATCACTGCATGTACACCGGGAAAGTTTTAGCTTTTCCACGTATACGCATTTTAGCTGCTACCTTATTATTCTATTGATTTATCATCTGCAGCATAGGGGATCCCTTCGAACACCACACCCCAAACTGGAATGTCTTTGAGACGGGTAACGTCGATCTCATAAGGATCTTGCTCTAATACGGCGAAGTCGGCTTTTTTACCTGCAGAAATTGAACCTATTTCGTCTTCGAGGCCGATTATGTATGCCGCTTCTATGGTAATCGCACGTAAGGCTTTTTCCCGCGATAGCCTTTCATTGGGCCCCATGAGTGTTCCCTCCATGGTTAGACGATTGGCTGCAATCCACGCTAAAAAAAGAGGGTCGGCCGGTGCCATGGTAAGGTCGGAATGTAGCGCGACTATAGTGCCTTGGCGTTCAAGTGTGCCGAGACGAACAATTTGAGATGCTCGGTCATATCCCAGTCCATTCTGCGCATAATTATCACTTAATACATAAACATAATTCGGTTGCGCAGACACTTGCGCTCCAAGCGCATGGAGTCGCTGGGCTTGTGCTATGGTGGAATAACCAAAATGCTCCAGGGTGAAACGATGGTTTGGTCTTGGCTTTTCAAGCTGCAGTATTTCTAGAGTGTTTAAAACAGCGTCCAGACCTTCATCACCATTAACATGAGTATGTATATGAACCCCAGCATTCCAGAAGGGCCTGGCTAACGATTCCAGTTCTGCGGGCTCTGTAAGCCATTTTCCTTCGTGGCCATCACTATAGCCTGGAGGGTTCATTCGCATATATTGGGAAAAGAAAGCGCCATCAGCTAGCAGCTTTACGCGATTATTCAGAAAAACCTTGCTACCGGTTTGCGACGACTGCATCTGATCCAGGAATTCCAGTACTGCCGTTGCTGAACCCATCTGCCCAACCATAGGTTTAACATTAGGAACTAGCATCACACGTACAGCCGAATCTTCGCGTTCGAAAGTCTGCTTTATAAGTGCCGCTTCTATATTGAAACTGGCGAACAATCCGGTTGCCATGTCAGCAATTGTTGTAACACCGTTTTCTCGCAGCATCCTTTGAATGATTTTCATGCCAGTATTTAAATGATCCGGAGCTAAAATTACCGGTTGAAGACGCGCCAAGCCGACGCCTAAGGCTGTTTCGGAAAGATGGCCGGCTGTATAGCTTGCATGACTGGGATCAATGCCGGGAGCAGAAATCATCTCAGCAAAAACCGATTCATTATCGAGCTCAAGAAACCTCATGGCCGCTGTATTCATGATGATTTCATGGAATGATCTATGCCAAACAATTACAGCTTGGTTAGGCTCAATCTCATCAAGTAACTGTCGGTCCAGATCTCCGTGCCAAAGCTGATGATAGCCCCAGGTGATAAATGGATCGCTGCTTCGGTTGTCAGCAATCAGCTCTCGCAGTCGTAGCCTGTAGTTCTCGGCAGTTCTTACTCCCGGGAATTTACCCGAGGGTAAATTCCAATCTTCAGGAGTAATAAATGAGGTGGGAAGTAAAACTGCTGCCATTAACGGATGTAAATGGGGATCAATTAACCCTGGTAGCAAGATTTTTTCACTAAACTGGGAATCAATTAGATAGTCCTGATTATCCAGCCATGCGTCCAATTGGGCCAATGAGTTAGCTACGCTTAAAATACGGCCATCTTCCACCACGACATACCGGGCCTCCGGTATTGATGGGTCCATTGTAACGATCTTCCGTGCTTCAAAGACCACTCGCTCGGCGGCTATGCCAATTAGCGGAAAGAGCAATAGCAAAGCGAGAACTAAGACGGTTCGGGGGGGAACTAATCCAGTTAATATCATAGTGATAATCCTATCACCAAGAAATGTGGACACCCACAGAAATTCCCCTTTATTTGCTGTATATTTTAAGATTACAGATAAAATTCAAATAACAGATTATGGAGACACCACCATGTGTGTTCCTTCTAATTACACATACCTTGCGCTATTTCGCCTAAATGTTGCCGTACTATCCTTGTGCGCGCTCGTCCTGCTTGGGGCCTGTTCCCCAGAAAGATCGGGGCAAACAACAAACAGTCACCGGTCGGAAACGGAATTCATCGATAGTAGGCCAATTAAAAACCCATCCAATGAGGTTCAAATCAGGTGGACTACTTACGGTATCCCGCATGTGAAAGCGGATAGTTGGGAAGGTTTGGGTTATGGGTTTGCACATGCTATTGCTACCAATACCATCTGCGTTTTGGCACGGGAGTTTGTCACGGTGCGCGGTGAGCAATCAAAGTACTTTGGGGCCACAGAAAGCAGCATTAATGCGGATGCATTCCATCGGGCTTTACTGAACCCAAGCAAGATTGACGAGTATCTCGCCTATGGTTCAGACGATACCCGCGCCATGAATGCTGGTTACGTATCAGGCTATAACAATTTCATTAAAACACGGGCGGGCAACATGCCAGCTTCCTGCAATAACGCGCCTTGGCTCACTCCCATTACAGAACGCGATTTGGCAAAAATGGCCATTGGTGTTGGTATCCGTTACGGACTTGGCCGTGTCACTACTGAAATCGCGACTGCTCAACCTGGTCTTGAGTTGGCGAAGCTGAATCCTTTAGATCTTTC
>JAKUTG010000273.1:0-3355 GCA_022447905.1 Pseudomonadales bacterium
TAAATGTTTAAAATGAAACTTAGTAATACAAACCAATATACAACGTCAAGTTGCGACATCTTACTTTACCTCCTAAAAATAAATTATATTTTTTAGCGCACGTTTTTATGATACCTGAGAAATACAGTTCGACCCCTTTTTGTAGTTACCGGAAAAAATACCTAACCGTTCGTCCAGAATAGTATGTAATAGTCCGAGATGGAACCAAATAGGGCAAGTGGGGGGTGCCCCGGGGGTGGGGTGACAAAACTATTTGGGGGAATCAATAGGCCCTCAACCAATATCAAACCATCGTGTACAAACAATCTCAGCTGAGCAAGGATCAAGCCTCACCGGATAAAAATCGAGACTACTTAAAAAGGAATTTGAGGACATGAAGAGAATAAATTCGAATGATAACTGAGTTGGAGACGAAACTATAATGAATATTGAACGGGGCAGCCGCCTGACCGCATTGATTTTTGTACTGGCCGGATTGATGTTTGCACCGAATACCTTTGCTGACGACATGAGCGATGTAATGGAAATCATTTACCAGTATGGCGATTTGGAAAATGATCTGGAGGCGCAGGCGAAGATGATGAGATCGGATCGTGTCTTTATTGCTCAGGGTATTCGTCAAACAGACGAGGCGAAGAACATGGCCAATCAGATTGCCGGTCGTAAGGCAAGCGAGTCTCTGAACGGCGGGAAAACGGAGTTTGTTACGACAATCGAAGGTCCAGTGGTTTCTATTCACGGGGACGTCGCAGTCGCCAGTTTCGTGCGATGGTGGAATGTCTATCCGCACAACCAAGCATCAAACACGAGCCCACTGACATGGGTTACGCTGGTCCTGATCAAAGAAAGTTCCGGTTGGCTTATCAAGCACACGCACCAATCACCGGTCCTCGGTAACTAGAGGATTAGATTGCGGCCGGGGTAACCCGGCTGGGCTCACCCATTTGAGCTGTCCGGCAATGTTCGCATGCTAGTCTTGCCAAGGTGACAAAAACATTTGGGGGTACTTTTGGGGGTACCTTTATATTTAAGAATATAAATACCTGTATATAACAAGGTCTTATGGTCACTATTCAGTAGTACCCATAGCTACCAAACAATAGTCCCACCAAATCCCAAGAAGTCCTAGAAGCCCAGTAATTCTGGGCTTTTCCTTGTATATTTAGTCTCTAGCAATCTCCAATGATGGTTGCCAGGCTGTGACAGCTAAGCCAATACCATTTAGTCGTTAGCCTCTGTTCTGGCTTCCTCGATACGATGACCGGAAAGAATATTCATCATGCCGTAGTTGCCTTCATGGCAGGCATATTCATATATCTTGTCGTTGGAATACCCGAAGATGATGCTTCGCGTGTAGTCGGCGGTGAAAGTTCCCGGGTCGTGCACGATGAAATCGTACTGTAATTCAGTCTCGCTGATTCTGGTCAGCCTCTCCTGATACACCCTCGCCTTTGTATTCAGCCCTGGATCACTTTTCTCATTAATATTCCCAGTATCAATAACCAAGGTATCTCCATCCCAGTAACCACGAGAGCTGCCATTCCACAGCCGGATATCCTCATGTAGACCTGGCATGTCTGCTAGAGGAATAATGCGCACGTCGTGAAACATCTCCTGAATGATAGTGACATAGTCCCTAGACTGGACGATTTGCCAATAGCTGTTATACCCGGCCCGGAGATTTGGTACTCCGCGATGTACGCAACGCTCGGATAAAGACCGATCCAGCCAGGAATCGGCGGGATGCTCCTGTCGGTAGGCTGCAAGCTCTCTACCATGAGCTATGGCTTCCGGAGTTCTGGCTGGAAAGCGGCCATCCGTTGGATCGGTGATCTGCGAAGTGCGATTATCCAGCGTCCGCTCTACCATCCATTGCTGGTCATAATTTCCTGTCTGGCCATCCCTGGTTGACTCATTGCCAGAAAACGCGGCGTACAACACTCTCTCTCCAAATAGCGCGTCGCCCCCGCCAGCGGTTAGCTCAGACATTCTTCGCTCAAGGAACTGCATTTCTTCGTCGCTGAGATATTCCCGATCGGCAAACATTTCTGGTCGTTCAACCGGTGTAATCGAATTATTAGCCCATACACCTTGTAAATCAGGTTGACCATTAATGGTACGGCCAAGCTCCCAGCCATCATCGGCTAACGCCGAACTCAATAGGGTCGTTCCCGCAACCAGGCTTGAGAGCACTAACGTCCGAATTAATTTCTTTCTATGTCGCTTCATCTTGAGCCTCCTGGTTCTTTTTTGAACGCAATGTTCTTTTATATAGGTTTTAAATCAAGCCTCCAGACCGTTTCCTCAAATGTACCACAACGTTCCAGCAATTTTCTGTTAATAGTTTGTGAGTTTCAAAGTACCTAACTATTTTTAAGAATTATGGCTGCTGAGCGACAGGTTTTTCCCTGAACTCCTAAATGCTGCACAAAAAGTTACGCCATCAGAAGCAGAACAAACTATAAGTCATCAAAAAGCCGGAGTCCTAAGCGTTGTTCATAGCGAACATCCTGAATCTCTGCTGCTAACAAATCTTTCTCCAAGAGCGCATTGACGTCCTCACCAATGAGCTGAATTGTCTTCTGCTGTTGCTCTGGTCCCTCTGCCAGCTGTAACACAGATCCCCAAATGCCTAACATACGGCTATCGATAGTACGGTGTTCGTTTGCCTTTGCCCATTCGGCAGCTATCTTTCCTCCCAGAGTAGTAAGATGTAATTCTAGTTTCTCTTTGAGTTCTGGCTGGGCACTCCTGACGACTAGATTCTGAATGTATAACCAACCTGTGGGTACCACTAAATTTCCTTCATAAAAGCTTAAAACCCACTGCAAATATTCCTGTTGAGACTGAGCTGCCGTATTGTTTATGTCAGATTGATAAGCGGAAACAAAATAGTGTTGCTCGGGTAATTCCGATGGCCAATTTGGTAGATCAGTATTGCGGCATGCGCAAAGAGTCAAACACAAAAAAGAAATAAGTCCATATTTCACTATATCGCGCCTAGGCATTAATTAGACACCACAGATGCAGAAGGAAAAATCTACAAAAAAAGGGCCATAAGACCCTTTTCTGTCTTTAAAGAACTACTCATCCACCGAGTAATTTGTACCGGAAAAAATCAGGGTATCTAGATGGATTTCTCCTACACTTCTAATTTTTGTTCCATCACTAACCTGAAGTACGTAGTCGGTTTCCCAAACATGTTCTCCGGGCTTCTTGCTCCACTGCCCCGAGCCGGCGGAGTATAGCTACGCCATGTGGCCCGGAACGTGGTCGCTACGGGTGGACTCCTGAGCCAATTATAAAAGCTTCAGAGGCGTGCAATTTAGCCGGTTTCGTCTTGTAAGACTAACAA
>JAKUTG010000274.1:0-3307 GCA_022447905.1 Pseudomonadales bacterium
CCATCGACCTGGCCATTAAAGTTGAGGAACTCGGCTTCGAATCTCTCTGGGCGCCGGAACACGGCATAATCCCCATTGACTTCAAAGTTGACCCACCCCTGGGCCAACAGGGCGGGGTGCCCAGATTCTACACGGAGGGCGGCATCAATCAGATCATCGACCCACTGATTTTCCTGGCCGGGGCCGCCACCGTCACCAAGAAGATTAAACTTGGCACGGGTATCTGCCTGGTGCCGGAACGCAACCCCATCCGCCTGGCAAAAGAAGTGGCCACCCTGGACCAGATATCCGGCGGCCGGTTCCTATTTGGCGTGGGCGCGGGCTGGCTCAGAGGAGAGTCCGAGATTCTGGGGGTTGACTTCCCTCACCGGTGGAAGCAGACCCGGGAATATCTAGACGTGATGAAGAAGTTGTGGACTACCGAAACCACCGAATACCACGGTGAATACGTCGATTTTCCGCCCTTGGTCTGCGCCCCCAAACCGGTGCAGAAGCCCCATCCGCCCATTTTCGTGGGTGGGGAGCTTGAAGCCGCCGCGCGCCGCATCGCCAACTACGGCGACGGCTGGCTACCCAGGGCCCGCAATACCTCCCAGTACGAGGACCCGGATAAGCTGTCCGCCGCGCGGAAGCACATAGAGGAACTGATGACTGCACGCGGGCGGGACGCATCGAAGCTGAACATCACCATGTGGGATGCGCCCCACGACCGGGACATGAACCACCGCTTCTTCGATGCTGGCGCCGACCGCGTCGTCCATATGCTTAACACCACCGACCAAAAGTCGGCCCATGAAGACCTCGAGCGGGTGGCAGAAGCCGTGCTCTGAGCGGTTCTCGTCAGGCAAGCCCCAGGTCCCAACGGTACTGCCCTAGCAATATCAGCTGGTTACCTTTAAAATCACGCGGCGCGAACCAACAGAACAGTTTCAAAAGAGGTGAAACATGGCTTCCCATTCCGGTCCCAACTACGATCCTTTCCCTGAGGGCGGCAGTCATCGTTCCATGGTCATCGAATGCGAGGCCGACGACCTGGGCAACATGCTCCGCCGGGCCAAAGTCAGCGGCTTCGAAATCATGTGCGACGAGCCCGAAGCCATCGGAGGCAATGGCACTGCTCCGGCTCCATTGCATTATTTCGCGGCCTCCATCTTGTTTTGAGAAATGACCCAGATTGAGAGGTACTCTCAATTGATGAAGGTGAATGTCACAAAGGTTAGAGCCGAGGCTACCGTCCACTTCGATATCTCAGGCTCAGTGTTGGCCGGCACCATTAAAGCCGGGGCGCCCAAGGTGGAAACAAGGTACGAGATTGAATCGCCGGACGACCCTGCCAAAGTCGCGGCCATGCTTCGCAACGCCAAAAACGGTTGCTGGGTAAGAGCAGCAGTTGCCAATCCAACTCCATTTGAAGAAACATTGACTCTGAATGGCAAGGCGTTTGTTCTGGACTAAATGTCGACAATCTTTCTCTTCTTGATTGCGAACTATTGAGTCATCGGTAGGCCTATTAGCGTTCGTTAACCATCAAATGTGATGGCGAGACATTGAAAAGGTTACGGGAAATGACGCAAAAGCGCTGCAACATCATTTACTGGGATGAAGGTAAAGATATCAGAGGCGACGGCTCAGACTCGAAACCAATTAAATACCTCATTCAGTATAGCTGTATCAAGAAACATGAGATCAAATCTAGTTTGAAACTTTAACCAATGGATTGTATTATAACCGCAATTCGGAATACCGGGGCGTTACCAAAATGATTTTAATAATAAGTATTGTGGAGGGTAATAATGGCTAAGGTTAATCGCGTATCTCATGTGGTCCTAAACGTTAGCGACCCAGAAGCTTCAGCTAAATGGTACTCGGAAGCGTTGGGTATGGAATTGATGAACTACTCATCGGAAGTACAAATGGCATTTTTGTCATTCGGTACCCTAGACCACGACATAGCCTTGGTAAAGGCCCCGGAAGGCGTAGAGACTGGCAGCCCCGGGTTGAGTCACACGGCTTTGTCCATAGAAGGTGGCCCAGAAGAGCTCAAGGAGATTCATGAGCGAGTAAAGAACACCGGTGCCAAAATCGAGATGACAGCGGACCATGGATTGACCAAGAGTTTTTATTGCCTCGACCCTGATGGCAATCGAATAGAAATTTTTTACCAACACCTTCAAGGGGATGACGCCAAAACCTTTATGCGTGATGTCGGAGCGATGTTAGAACCTTATGGCGATCTCGAGGTGATCCCTGATCAGCTAACGATCTAAATCAATTAACTCAACTCGTCAGAAAAATAGAGGGAAGTCTACCTGCGCTTTCGATGTGAACTGAAGCCTCGTCGGTCAGGTGGACTGCCCTTTTTGTAATAAGGCAGCTTAAACACACCGTTTACTGTCACTTCCGACTTGAATTTGGAGTAGACCCAGGCTAGCTATCACATTGGTCCACGGTGTCTGTCTTGGAAGACGAAAACCGGAAACCAGGGGTCCGCAAAAGTGTACATCCACCGTTTTAAACCAATCGTCCGTGCCATCGATTATTCGGATGGCATTAAAACCATAATTTTTCTATTTTGAACACTGACCTCGCTATCATTTCGCCCGTTTTGGTTGAATAATATGGGCTGAGTTCGATATCTAGTACTTTGTTTGCTCAACCAAATAGTCTTGTGGTCTCCCTGAATTTCCAAAGCTCTACGATCAGAATAATTGCAAGCTTCTATCTCTAGGCAAGGATTAATCATGGCTCAGGATTCTTTCCGCCCGTTGGCTAGTGAGACATCGATTCTTAAAACAGTAGAATCGCTCACTCAAAGGAACATAAACGCATTGGTGGTAGACAGTACGGTCGAGGCATTAAGGCTTCTCGTGTCTTTGGTTCCCGGCGGCTCTGAAGTGTATTGCGGTACATCAGAAACGCTAAACAGCATTGGCTTCCCAGAATATATCCACAATAATCCATGCTATCGAAGTTTGGATCGGGAGTTTGAATCGGAATACGATCCACAAAATAAACAAGAGCTTCGCCGCTTATCATCAATATCCGAATATTACGTAGGTAGCGCGCAGGCGATATCAGAGACGGGAGAAGTGGTAGTCGCTAGTTCTTCTGGCAGCCAGATTGGCGCATATGCTTTCGGTGCGAAACACGTAATATTAGTCTCGGGTACGCAAAAGATTTGCCCATCTCTCAGCGATGCAATTTCGAGAGTCCGCGGGTATTCCACTAACAAACATGACGAATGGTTAGCAGAGAAAGCTATCGTCTCAGCCCCAATCGGCAAGCTCCATATAATGGAGAATGAGAC
>JAKUTG010000275.1:0-3280 GCA_022447905.1 Pseudomonadales bacterium
GCAGCGTAATTGGTATGTTTTGATTCAATCAGAATACCGGCAAGGTGGACAACACAGTTGGAGCCTTTCAATGCCTCGGTAAGGTCGCTTGGATCGCCATAACAGATTACCCGGGGTGTGATTGCGGATGAATTGGGAAGAACAGAAAACGCGCGTTCTGATCTGACTCCAGCAACGACATCGATATCAACTGCGTCGGCACAATGCCTAAGTAGATTCTGGCCAACACTGCTGTTGGCTCCGGTTACTACTATTTTCATTACTTAAAATATCCTTACTAAGTAGCTATCCCTAAGATAGGCATTTCCATTCTTGGCTATGCAGAGTGAATTCTACGTCAGAATTAAGATTGAATACCAAGCGCTATACAATTCAGAATTATGGGTCAGCAAATTATTAATTGTTGTCAACTTACCTGAGCTAGGTTTTCTAACCTCTTGCTCCGTTGCAATTTGCCGGCACTGCTATTTTCAATTTCTTTAAGTTTAACTGCATTAAAGGCCAGTTTGCGCCTTGGATCTGGTGCGTCTTGATAGAGGGTGGTTCGCATCCGAGGAGTGCGAGAGATACTTCTGATGGTTTGTTCGATCATTGCCGGTGGCCATTCCTGTCCATAATTAGCGCCGGCGGCTCGAGTAATACTTTCATTCATGAGAGTTCCGCCTAGATCATTGGCTCCGGCCTGCAGGCAAGCGGTTACGCCTTTCTCACCCATTTTAACCCAGGAAGTCTGGATGTTGGGTATCAGGCCATGAAACACCAGTCTGGATACCGAGTGCATGAGGATCGCTTCCCTGAATGTGGGGCCACTTCGAGATTTACCCTTGAGAAACATCGGTGCTTCCATGTGTACGTAAGGCAACGGCACGAATTCGGTAAATCCATTGGTCCGCTGTTGCAAAGCTTTCACTTCTAGAAGATGGCTCGCCCAATGGTGTGGACGTTCAACATGCCCATACATGATTGTAGCAGTTGTATTGAAACCAACCCGGTGTGCAGTTTCCATTACTTCGATCCATTCTCTGGTGCTGAGTTTGTCGGGACAAATCTTGGCCCGCACCTCATCGTGCAAAATCTCAGCTGCAGTACCCGGCAATGTGCTAAGTCCGGCTTTTTTGAGTTTAATAAGAAATGCTTCTAGACTTAAACCTAAAGTTTCAGCTCCCTGCCATACCTCCAATGGGGAGAAAGCATGAACATGGATACCTGGAGCAGCCTGCTTTACCGTTGTCAGAATATCCAAATAAGTTTGGCCAGTGTAGTCTGGATGAATTCCACCTTGCATACAAACTTCGCTAGCGCCACGATCCCATGCTTCTCGACATCGGCGAGCAATTTCCTCGGCGCTAATGTCGTAAGGTCTGCCTCGCAGGTTTTCACTGTGCTTACCCTTAGAAAATGCGCAGAACTGGCATTTGAAGTAGCATACGTTGGTGTAGTTGATGTTTCGATTGACCACGTAACTAACTGGGTCACCATTGACTTGTTTACGAAGCGAGTCTGCACGGTTGGTAACGAAAGAGAAATCGTTGCCGCGGCTCTCAAATAACCGAGCAATTTCGTTTACTTCGAGCTCCGCATTTTCTTCACACTTCTCGACAATAGTTTTTATTTCCGTTGATACCGAATTAGTTGAAGGTTTGGATTTTATGAGTTCAAGCTCTAATGTAGGAGCAGGTTCAAGCTCTCCTGGTTTCCAATTATCACGTCCGGCGAAACCGCTGGCGTCGGATAGGCTCAGCAACCTAGGTATTACCTTGGGATCAATCCATCGCTCAGCTTCGAGTACGTAGGAGGGGTAAACGGTTAATCTTTGTTCGAGAAATTTACCTGCAGCTGCTGTTTCTATTGCCAACTTGTCCAGGTGAGGCCATGGAGCTTCAGGATTTACATGATCGGGTGTCAGAGGTGAGACGCCACCCCAGTCGTTAATACCAGCTTGTACCAGTCTTGGCAGTGCGCCTGGGCTGAGATTGGGTGGAGCCTGGATATTCATCTGAGGCCCGAAAATCAAACGTGCCACTGCGATAGTCCATAGCAGCTCGTCGAGGCCAGGTTCCGGTGCCTGCGACATCTTGGTATCCGGCTTGGCACGAAAGTTCTGGATAATCACTTCCTGGATGTGGCCATGTCGTTCATGCAATTTGCGGATTTCCAACAGTGATTCAATCCGTTCACGCCGGGTTTCTCCAATACCGATAAGTATGCCTGTGGTGAAAGGTACGCAAGCTTCACCGGCTAGTTTCATGGTTTCGATTCGGACAGCAGGATCCTTATCAGGAGAACCGTAGTGAGGCATTCCTTTTTCGCATAAGCGTAGAGAAGCGGTTTCCAGCATGATTCCCATTGAGGCGCTCACTTTCCGCAATTTGGTTATTTCTTCTGCCGATAGAGTACCGGCGTTGATATGCGGAAGTAGTCCCGTTTCTTCAAGAATTCTACTGGCTACGGCTGTAACGTATTCGATGGTGGAGGTGTAGCCCATATCTGCGAGTGTTTCCCGTGCAGCCCGGTAACGCAGCTCCGGTTTTTCGCCAAGAGTCAATAATGCTTCTTGGCAGCCGAGTTGCGCCCCTTCGTGGCACAGGTTCAAAACTTCTTCTATGCTCATAAAGGGTTTACTGATACGTTTCGGTGTTTTAGCAAAGGTGCAGTAGTGACAGACATCTCGGCAAAGGTGCGTCAGGGGTATGAATACCTTGCGCGAGTATGTAATGTTATTGCCGTGATACTCGTCTCGCAGGTTGCAGGCTTTTTTTACTAACGACGCAGTATCATCATGATCGGCCAGCGCCAGAGCATCTGCTTCGCTTAAATTGGCTGGGATAGTTAAATCTGCATTCATCTATGTTCCCGGATTGTCGCGCCCACCTTTTGGCGTGCTCCAAGAGTACCAGTAAGACGAGATAAAAGGTAATTGGTAGAATTTACTAGAGAAATCTTAAATTTATTTCCCTGCTAATAATTTCTAACAATAAATCGCCTTGATGCTTTACTATTTAAGAAAGGTCATTAAGAAATTCTTGGCAAACTATGAATCATTCGGCAAATAAAATATTTTCGAAATCGTTAAGATTTTTAACTTTTTTCTTCGCTCCCGTGTTAGTTGGCGCGGCACTAAACGGAGAAAGTCTTTATGGTCAGACGTCTCTTTTCACTTCTGCATTAATTATTTCTGGTGACGGTGAAGTATTAGAGCGTGGCGCTATGCTTGTTGAGGGCGACGCTATATTGGACGTCGGGCCAGTCAGGAGTGTATCTGTTCCAGAAGATACAGCCG
>JAKUTG010000276.1:0-3234 GCA_022447905.1 Pseudomonadales bacterium
AAGCAGCGAGGAAATTAGCATGCGCGCGAATCTGAGTCTCATACCATTAATTTTACTGATATCAATGGGCACAACTCAGGCACAGGTATCTTATAATCAAGAATTTGCCCCAGATGTGCCTACTCCCCAAGGTTTCAGGACCAATCGGACTTCTTACTCAGCGATCATGGACGTGCTGGGTAAAAATCGAACTCAAATTAGTGCAGAAAAACTGGAAGAACTGAAATCAGTGCCTTTGGAAGTCATCTTTGGCGCCGTTGGAGATTATCGTCTGAACTATGTGACAGGCTTTAAAAATACTCAACCGGGTCAGCGATTAGTTGGACGAGCGCTGACAATGCGTTTCTTACCCCCTCGTCCTGATTTAGTCCGCGCCGCCAATCAGCTTGCTGAAGAGGGCAATTGGGATAGGCGCTACTATGCACGGGCCGCAGAAGAAGCAAACCCCGACGATGTGATTGTTGCAGAACTTGGTGGTAGCGAGGGTCATAACCTGTTCGGTGACATGGGAGCCACCGGAATTCAGATGCGAGGCGCAGCAGGCGTTATCATTGATGGCGGCCTGCGAGACCCGGTCGGCTTGCAAGATGAGCGCTTCAGGGAATTCCCGATATTGCACAAATTTTCTGACCCTCATACCACTTCATGGCTCGGAGTAGAGTACAACACGCCTGTGCGCATTGGCGGAATTACAGTATTGCCAGGTGATATTGTAATTGGAGATGATGGAGGCGCGTTCTTCTTCCCGCCAGAGTTGGTAGACGATGTACTCGAATACGCCAATTCCGTCGAAAATCGAGAAGCTTTCCAACTCGAGCTTTTACAAAACCGAAGTTACCGTTTCCGCGATGTGTATCCACTCACGCCGACCCTACAGGACGAACTGAGACAAAGGCATAACAACTAAGAGAGCCAGACTCCGCAATTAAGTCAATTAAGTATGGTAACCGGCCATATGGGTCTGATGCTGACCTATAAAGTGACGCGTAATCCTATCTTATCAGGCAATAATTTGCGGTATAGGTTTGCCGTCAATGTCAGACAATTTGTAATCACGGCCACTATATCGATATGTCAACTTTTCGTGATCCAGACCTAACAGGTTCAATATGGTTGCATGCATATCGTGAGCTGAGATTGGTTGCTCTAACGCTTTATAACCCCATTCATCGGAAGCACCAATGACCTGCCCGCCTTGTATACCAGCACCCAGCATCAACGCTGTCTGTGTTCCTGGGTTATGATCACGACCAACGCCACGCTGGGAAATAGGCATACGTCCAAACTCGCCATGCCATACAATTAGGGTATCCTCCAACAATCCTCGCGCCTTAAGATCAGCTATAAGACCAGCAATGGGCTTGTCAGACTCCGCGGCGTGCAGAGTATGATTCTCAACCAGGTTTGCATGCGCGTCCCAAGTATCAGTATTTTGAACACCTACCCCACCCATAAACAACTGGACAAAGCGCACGCCGCGCTCAACTAATCGACGCGCCATCAGACACTGTTTCCCAAATGGATCTGTAATTCCTTCGTCAATACCATAGAGTTTCTTTGTCGCTTCCGACTCAGAGCGAATATCGATTGCCTCTGGCGCGCAGCCCTGCATTCGATAGGCAAGCTCATAAGATGAAATTCGTGCAGCCAGTTCTGAATTTCCAGGGTATTTCTCCATGTCCATCTGGTTAAGTTTCGCAAGCACCTCCAAACGTGCTCGCTGCTGCTCAGAGGTTAAATTTTCCGGAGTTTCAAGATCCACAATTGGGTCACCTGATGAGCGAAACAAGGTACCCTGATAACTTGCGGGCATGAAACCGGAACCCCAGTCCGCGGGCCCACCCAGAGGCCCTCCGCGATAATCATTCATCACGATAAAACCTGGCAGACTTGAACTTTCTGACCCGAGCCCATAAGTCACCCAGCAACCTACGCTGGGAAATCCGACGCGAATCTGACCGGTCTGCATTTCATAGGTAGACTGAATGTGGTCGTTGGAACGTCCATAGAGGGATTTAATAAAAGCAATTTCATCAACTTGCTTGGCAAGGTGCGGAAACAGTTCCGACACCCACATGCCGCTTTCGCCGTGTTGTTTAAATTCAAATGGACTGGGCATAAGCGGCCCGGGCATACCCTGCCGGACAGCAAACTTTTCACCAATTAAATCTTCCAGCGGCACTCCCGCATACTTTGTCAGAGCTGGCTTGTAATCAAAGGTATCTACCTGACTCGGTCCACCACTCATGAAGAGGGAAATTACACTCTTGGCGCGGGGTTTAAAATGCGGTGGCTTTGGCTCGAATGCACCAGGGAAAACAGCACTGCACTGATCGCCACCCAAGGCGGCACTCTGGGCAAATGCTTTGTCATCATTCAGCAAAGAAGCAAGGGCCAAACCGGCCATGCCACCGCCGGACTGCATAAGAAAATCTCGGCGTGACCATATTTTTTTCTTAGGCTTGTCGGTCATGCTTGATTATCTCCTGTATAAGAATTCACTCAGGTTAAACACCACGTGAGTGAGGTCATCCAGCGAACCCAGTTCAACAAGTTGGCGTCCAACCTCTGCTTCTTCCTGTGTAGGTGGTCGAGTCAGGGCAGTTTGGTAAACCATCTCGACTTGCTGATCTACATTATAGGGCACTTTATCTTCTATCGTGTCGGAGAACAGTTCCGCCTGACTTAGTACAAACGGGTTATTCATTAAGGTGAGTGCCTGCGGTGCAACCGTTGAAGTATTGCGGGTATTAATAGTCTGGTTTTGATCTGGCAAATCGAAGGTTTCAAAGAACGGGAAACTCAAAGTACGGCGGCGATAAACATACAGGCTACGTCTCCATACTTCGGGGCCATCTACCTGATTATCCCAGCGCCCGAACAGCACCGCGGTATCCAGTATCTCCTGGGGAATGTAGGGAAAAATCGGTTTGCCACCCACTTTGAGGTCAATTCCTCCACTGGTAGCTAGGATAACATCGCGAACGGCCTCCGCTTCCAACCTCTGGGGACGGTATCGCCACATAAAATGGTTCTCTAGATCAGCTAGTGAGTTCTGTTCATTAATGAAAGAAGATGCCATCTGATAAGCTTCAGAGGTCATAATCAAACGGTGCAAGTCCTTGGTGCTCCAGCCATTGTCCATGAACTCTATAGCCAACCAGTCCAGTAATTCCGGATGAGTGGGCCGATCACCAACCATTCCGAAATTATCAAGCGAAGCGACGACACCTC
>JAKUTG010000277.1:0-3204 GCA_022447905.1 Pseudomonadales bacterium
CATCCGGAAATTGGTGTTAAACAAGTTCAACTAACAAATGATGCTCTAACAGGAATTATATTCGACGCGCTACCAGAGGCATTTAGCTGCTTACAATGGCATAGCGCCGAGGTTAAACGGATGCCGGCAGGTGCTATCTGCCTCGCCACTTCTCCTGATTGCGCGGTTCAAGCTATGAGTTGGGGTCCACGGGCGTATTCTATGCAATTCCATCTGGAGGTTGACGGGGATACGTTAGAAAACTGGGCCGCAATACCTTCATACGCTGAAGACCTGGAGACTGCTCTTGGTAAAAATGGGGTGGAAGAATTAAAATTAGCCTGTGAAAATAATATGTCGGAATTTAGCCAGCTAGCTGAGCGCTTTTATATAAACTGGCTTCAAACTTCCGCGAAGGGATTAAGCGTTTCTTAATTTTAGGACGACTTACGTTGACGCCCCTCGAGTCAGCGAAAGACGCGCCGTCTAGAGATGTTGTTTCATATGCATAGCTGCACGTTCCGGCTCTCGGGCACGGATAGCATTTAATATGTGGCGGTGCTGAACATTATATTGGGAAATAGTGGATGCATTGAGCGTAAGTAGACGCATGCGGGACCACTGTTCTTGATTACGGACCGAATTAATTTGGGAGACGATCCAGATTAAAAGCCTGTTTCCTGTTGTTTCAACCAGGAGGGTGTGAAAGGCGTTATCGGCAATGGAAAAAGCATTTGGATCTGTGGTACTGGCATCCATTTGAGCGAGAAGTTCTTCGGCCTGGTCTAGATCCTGCTGACTGGCATGCAAAACCGCAAGACGACAAATGTGTGGTTCAAGCGCGAACCTGGTATCGATCAACTCTAGAGGTCTTGCATTTTCAATGACCGGGTTGCTAATTTCCACGTCGTTGAATGTGACATAGGCCCCGCTACTCCGGCGAATTTGTACAAGGCCCTCACGGGCTAACAAGTTTAACGCTTGTCGCACCGTACCCCTTGCAACGCCATAGGTGTCGGCGAGAGAGCGCTCTGACGGCAACCTTTCCTTGGCTATCAAAATTCCCTGGCTAATTTCGCGGCGCAGAATACCAGCGATTTCGGTCGTCCCTAAGCGTCTTTCTGATTTTTTGACCATGTTGAACCCATACAAATATAGTCCAAATATATACCAAATTTCTATTTTTTCAACTTTTTGATATAATATTGGATCAAAAAGGGTTGCTGTTGAGTTCAAACTATAACATTCTCTAGCACAGTAAAATTTATGAAACATTTGTGATTTTTTGACACATCAGAAGCGTTAGGGAGGTTTATGGCGTCCCCAAAACATGTTGACTACGTTGTAATCGGAGCGGGCGTCCACGGCCTGTCATCGGCCTGGCGCTTAGCTGAGGTGCTGACCGAAGCTGGTGAACAGGTGGAAGGTCGGATTGTGGTGCTGGACAAAGCTGGGATAGCGTCTGGCGCGTCTGGCATAGCCTGCGGTGTCGTGCGCAATAATTACTTTCAACCTGCAATGCGCAATTTGATGGCACATTCAATTAAGGTTTGGGAGAGTGACCCTGAAGGATTTAGCTATCACCCCGTCGGCTATATGCAGGTCTCATGCGAGGCGATGCATGAAGATGTCGCGCAAATATTTTCGGAACAACAGTCGATCCAATATGAAAGCGTATTCGTTGAAGGAGCTGCCGCTTCTTCAAAATATATGAAGGATCTTTTTGATGATTGGCAGGCACAAGGCATTACTTCAGTACTCCACGAAAAGCTCGGCGGCTATGCCAATAACACCACATCCATGTATGGTCTCGCAAAAAAAGCTGAAGCGCTGGGGGTAAGGATTATTACTTGGGTTGAAGTCAAAGGCTTCACATTTGAAAGCTCTTCAAAAGCGATACGCACGGTCGACACAGATAACGGAAGTATTTCCTGCAAACACGTTATAATAGGTGCCGGACCTTGGGTCCGCAATTTTTGGGACATGTTAGCACTACCCAAAAAGATTGATGTTAAGGATCTCGATCATAATCTCCATAAGGGCGTAGACATGTGGCGCTTCTGGCAACTGGAAGAGGGGTTATTGCAAGTCGATCCAGAGATACTAAAGACAAACGATGGAAAGGTTCCACCCGTAATCCACGTCGACGCAGATGCACCCCTTTATTCAGATGTGGATGGCTCTCTAATTACGGAAGAAATGTGGGGAATATATTACAAGCCCGACTGGCATTATGGCGGCATCCAAGGAGGTGCCGTCCCTTACAAGGTAGATACGCCGGTGGACGAGGTAGCCATCGACCCCTACGGCCCCTCTAGCCCGGAATTCATCTCAAGTCCGGAATTTGCTCATATGTGGGTATCAGCGCTCGCTCACTGCCATAAGCGCTTTGAGGGAATGATGCCCAAATACCACCGGGATCCTTCGGGTGGGATAGGCTGCTTTACTCCCGATAGTTTTCCCATATTTGACCATTTCAATGAAAACACCACCATTATCGCCGACAGCAACCACGGCTACAAGATGCTTGGTGTCGGCCGCCTTGTCGCTGATGAAATTTTAGGCGAAGAACAGGAACTCCTCAAACCTTTCAGGTTTGATCGCTTTGAAAAAGGAAACTTACACCCGACATCGAACAGTCCGTTTCCGTGGAGCTAACCGCGGAATCAAATTAAAAACCGGGCTGTAAGGTAAAACAGCACCGGGGAAAATAGGGAGAGAATAATGTCAGACACAGATCTTCAAAAACACGTTGACGCCAAGGGACGGGACGCGCTGGTACGTGACGTCCGAAGAAAAATCGATGAACTCGGGATTCAGTATATTTATTACCAATTTGTTTCGGTAACGGGCCGCATCGTTGGCAAGGTAATACCTTCCGACCACTGGGAAGCCATTTCTGAACGTGGCTTTCAACTGGTCTACGGATCGACTGCCAACTTATATACTGACCGCCATTCTAATTATATCGGTTACGGTCCAGAGGCTTCCGAGTTAGTGGGCATCCCAGACCCGGAAACGTTCTGCCAACTTCCTTGGGATAAGCGCGCCGCACGCGTATTTTGCACATGCTTCCGAAACCGTGAAGAAAACGAAAGCCCTGGAGGCTTTTTGACGGCCGATTGCCGGGGAAATCTCAGACGTATCCACGATGAGTTTAAAACTAAGCCCATCGGCCTGCATCTTCGGCACGGCACAGAACCGGAAATGATGTGGCTGAAGAAG
>JAKUTG010000278.1:0-3194 GCA_022447905.1 Pseudomonadales bacterium
ACATAACGCCATCAACACGGCAGCAGCATCACGATACTGATTTCGCCACCCTTGTTAGAGGCGAGGACACCCACAGACATTTTATGTCTGAACGACGGCCGAGTGCTAACATGGAACCAGAGGCGATTGCCTTTCATGAGAAAGTTGCCAAATCTCAAGGTAAAATATTTCGCCATGGTACTGAGCGAGCCGGCAGCCAGGGAGTGGCAGAAACCAGGTCCTTCGCAACCCGCTAGCTAGATAATCGAGTTGGGCGGCTGCAAGCCGCTGGCCTTTAACCACCAAGAATTTAGATGCTATCCACTCATGTCTGATCTGCCAGCCGAAAACTCGGAAGCTGACGGCCCCTGCCCTCGCTAACGACATAAGATTAGTAAATGAAACTTTATGTGACCTTGACCTCGCCCTATTCACGACTTGTTCGCGCAGTGATCATTGAAAAGAGGCTGCAGGACCGCGTCACCGTGACACCAATCCAGACGCGCACGCCGGACAGCCCCCTCTACGCCATCAATCCATCGGGCCGGGTTCCGACCCTGGTCACAGATGATGGCGTGATTTTTGAGGATTCATCGCTGATCTGCACCTATCTAGATCAGCTGGATGGTGCGCCTATCTTCGATATCCCTTACGACGAAAACCGATGGCCCACCTTGCGCCTGGAAGCCAAGGTGCGGAGCATGCTGGATGGTATCTCCGTCTGGGGCCGAGAATTTTACCGACCCGTCGACGAGCGTTCCCCCACAATCATTGATCACGAAACCGCCCGTGCGCATCGAATGGCAGATTCATTAGATAAAGACGTCGCAGACGGTCTGTTTGACGGGCCATTGTCTATTGCTCAATTGTTGCTAGCCTGCGCATTACCTCCCTATTGGCACGCGAAATTGGACGTACGGGAAGGCCACCCACCCGAATTCCAATGGCGCAGCGACCGCAGTAATTTGAGTATCTGGATAGACCGGTTCAGCGAACGGCCATCGATACAGGAAACCAGCCCAATTGCACATTGATGGCTGTCATGGCAAGAGGGGTGGTGGCTAGCTACTGGCCTCTACACAAACTCTCCCACAGGCCAACCACTCTTGAAGCTCGCATGAAACTGCCATATTTTGGAGGTGTGTATCGGCACTTCTGGCAATTTCTTGTGAAAATTGTTTTTTTGAGAAATGGTTTCATACTACGGGAAAAGACCCGCGAAACCGCCAACGAAAGAAGTTTTCGATGAACGTGAACGCAATTTTTAGGTAGGGATAGAGATAATATGTATTTAGAGAATTATTGGTACTGCTCTGCCCTGCCCCATGAAGTGGATGCTAGGCCACTGCGTCGGGTGATTTGCAATGAGCCTGTCGTTTTCTACCGCGATACCAAGGGAAAACCGGTTGCGCTGGAAGACCGTTGCTCCCACCGCCAAGCACCTTTATCGACAGGAGAAATCCGGGGCGACAACATCCAATGTAATTACCACGGTTTTGTATTTGATCGCGTCGGCGCGTGTGTCCATATTCCTCATCAGGACACTATTCCCAATCGGGCTCACATCCGCGCATATCCAGTAACGGAAAAGTGGGGGTTTATATGGATTTGGCGAGGCGAAGCTGCTAAAGCCGACATCGCAAAAATTCCACATCTCCCATGGACCACTGATGCCGGACGCAGTCCGGTTTATGTCTATTTTTACGTGAAGGCAAACCATCAACTGGTCGCCGACAACCTATTGGATATTTCCCATGCGGACTATTTGCATTCAGATACGTTGGGTTCCAAATCAGGAATTATGGGTGGCCCTCAGCCAGATAATGTTGAGTTTAGAACCTGGCAGGAAGGCGATGAAGTCCATAGTTTCAGAAAGCTTACCAATGTTGAAGTCGCGAGCTATCCCAAAAAGTGGGGCAACTTTACGAGCAATGTAAATCGCACCAATATTCAAATGTGGGAGGCGCCAAACACGGTTCATGTCCACTTGGAATTTGAAAATGACGAGAATAAAATACTCATCAATCACGATCACATTATGACACCTGAAACCGATACCACGACCCACTATTTTATGGATTTTACCCGGAACTTTGGCCTAGACGGAAACCAATATCCAACTGACGATGAAATTTATCAAGAACAACATTCGGTCATCAGTGGTGATGACTTACCCATGGTGGAGTCCCAACAAGAGAACATCAATCTCTGCAAGGGTGTCGTCGACGTTCCGGTCAAAGCCGATAAACTAATCAGCGCTGTGCACCGACATTTAGCGGATATGTATTTGGCACAAGACATTTCAGTTCCGTCCTACGTCCTTGTGCAACGATAATTGAGGAAACACCATGCTTAAACTCTATTACCTCGAAGAAGCCGATTCGATTTGCTCCAACCGGGTTTTGATGAATCTAGCTGAGAAAGGCATTGACGATTGGATTCCCCAAAAACTGGTGCTGTTGAACAGGGATCAATTCAAACCGGAATATCTCAAACTCAATCCCAAGGCTCAGGTACCGACCCTTGTGCATGATGGCAAAGTTATCCGGGAATCTTCTATTATTTGTGACTATCTTGATGATTTAACACCAGACCCTGCACTTAAACCCAAAGAACCAGCGGACCGAGCGCATTTGCGAGAATGGATTAAGGACTCGGATGAGTCCGGATATCAAGCGACCGCATCACTGAATTTTGTCACCAAATTTCGCCTCGAAATTCCTCGAGAACAGATTCTAGAAAGGTGGAAAAAAGTGCCTGACATAGATCGTCTTCACCGTCAGCAATCCTGTGTATTTGAAGGATTAAAGTCGCCCTATGTGCTGCGCGCCATTGGAGCCTGGGAACGAATTTTCAAAAAGATGGAAGAAACTCTTTCCGATGGTCGGCCTTGGATAATGGGCGAACAATTTACGTTGGTTGAAACCACCAGCGCACCCTTTGTTAAAGTATTGGAAATGCTACGGTTGTTACACCTATGGCTGGATGATCGACCCAATGTTCAGCGCTGGTGGGAAAGTATAGCTGTACGCCAGAGCTATAAAGCGTTGGAAGAGTATCCCGGCCAAAGCGAGGATGATGATGCTCCCCATGCCAAAGCCGGCGGCGCTGTCGCGAACAAAATTGGAGAACTACTAGAACACTATCGAACAACCATTCCTCAATTGTAAATCTTGTTCTCATCCAATTCGTGACCGAAATGTTCGACTGCGTCA
>JAKUTG010000279.1:0-3188 GCA_022447905.1 Pseudomonadales bacterium
ACAAATGCTCAACTTCTTCCGACGTGAGTGACCGGGAAAACAGTCGTGGGCTTTCGATTTTGCCGTTAAAACAATTTCTGGGAGCTATTTCAGAGCCTTCCTGAAGACCACCTGCAGCGATCGTTATCGCCACATCTGTCGATGCAAAACTTCCTTCCGGAACACTGACAGACCTCTCACAATCGGCATCAGGATTTGGCCATCTGCCCGCTTGGCGCTGCATGACCATTGCCTTTCCTGAAGCAGCGTCATATGTGCACACAACGAAGTACCACTGCCCTTCCTGAATGGGATGGTTCGTGGCGACTTCGGTAACTTTTTTATCGCGGACTAGACGAAGTGCGATACCGCCATTTGAATCTACATAGAGGCCAAACCCCGAGCTATCAGAGTTTTGCGCCAATATACCCTGGTAGTTTTCCTGCTTAGGTTTAGTTGCTCGAATCCATGCCTGAACGGTAAATTCATCTGAGATGCTTACGTTAATGCCACTCTTGATAAAGAGAAACGAACCAGGATAGGTGTTTTGTTGGCGTCCCTTAAGAATTTGGCCAAAACCATCGATTGTTTCTGACTTGAACCCAGGCCCTTCGGGATTATTATCTCCATGAATCAGCCGAACTAGATTTGCCTCATATTCGTCGGCCTCAGTACTGATCCTAAAACTGACAGCATCTCCGGGGTGGACCACCATCGGTGTCGCGTATCCGATCAATTCGGATCTCGGTTTTCCCCTGAAATTAAGTTTCGCGGTCATTACTACTCCTTATCACGTTTTATAGCTGACATCCGAAAATAAAAACAACTAATTACGAATGTACTGTCGAGACAAAAACGACCCTGCAGGAAACCTGCAGGGTCGTCAATTACACATTGCGTCGGCTTGACCAGAAAACAACCTTTTAGTCAGCCATTTACATAACTCTCAATTACTATCGAGCTAGGATTTTCTCCATACGATCCTGAGTGTCTGCGACCTGCTCGTCAATGGAGACATCGCAGGTTGTCACAGCCTCAAGGGCCTTACCAAATTCATCCAACATCTGGGCAATTTTTGGATGCGGCAAGAGTCCATCCCAGGTTGTCATAGCCCACCCAAAGTTATCTTGCAGGAGTTTATTGCCACCACTTGAATCAACATCACTTCGGGTACCTACAAAGCCGTAATGATTATTGAACGAGGTAGCAAAATCAGTTCCAACTAGGTATTTCGTTAATGCCCATGCAGCGTCCTGCTCTTTACTTTTCGCAGCAACTGCATAATATCCGGTCGTTGAGAATTGAGTTTGTTTTCCACCCGCAGCGCCAACTGGTTGAACGATAGTCCAGTTAAACGGTAGGCCTTCGTCCTCTAGAGGGATAACCCGACTCGGCTCTTCGACCATCATTGCTAGCTTTCCAGCCTTGAATAGAGATAGTGCAGCTTCGCGGTCATATTGACCCAACGGAGGCTGTACTTTGTCATTACACCGCAAATCAACTGCAAACTGCAGAGCGTTACGAACCGCGGGTGAATCGAAAGTTGCACTTTCCATGTCATCGGACACCATGTCGCCACCGTAGTTATGGATCATGTTGTAGAACCAATACCATCCATAGTCCTTAACCGTACTGGGGGCATTGAAACCCCAAACTTCCGGTGGGTTCTGAACCGCCTTCGCTGTAGCCATGAGCTCTTCGTTGTTGGTTGGAATTGAAAGGCCAGCGGCATCCAACATGTCCAAATTGACATACATAACAATCGTCCCGATTACCGCAGGGATGCCATACAGTTCATCTCCGTAGTAACTCGGGTTGACAATATTATCAGGGAAAAGAGACCGCTCACTTGCGTAATCGGCTGCGTTGAAACGCCCATCAAGATCGCTAAAGGTGCCACGTGAGCCAAAGAGATTCAGATGGGTACTCGTCTGATAGGTGACATCGTATACATCTGACCCGGCAAAGTTAGCCGAATATAACGCCTCGAGCTCACCCCATGGAATCACGATGTGTTCGATCTCCATTCCGGTGGCCGCCTTGAATGGGGCCAGCCATTCCTCCATCAGCGCAATCTCATCTGCTCCATGAGGTGCTTTAGCAAATTTAATAGTTACGCCGTCAAATTCCCCTGCGTGAGCTGTGCCTGCTAGCGCCACAAACGCAAACAACGAAGCGGAGACACACACAGTTGCAATACGACGAAGCAACGTGGATACACTAAACATGAATAGATCCTCCTAGTAATGAAGCTTTAACTTCGAATCCTGCCCAGCGAGCAATAACAATTTTATGCCCGGCGGACCACCATATACAGATACAGACCATCCAGTACTAATCACCAATTTATCACTGTGTGTTAACACGAATGATTGAACAGGTATTTAAAGTGAATTTGGTAAATTGTCAACCTTATTCGACAATTTGTGTATTTCGTTAGACATTCGTCGCCTTTTGACTGGAAAGAAATTACAACAATGGCAACAAATGATTTCCACCTTTACTGATACGAGAAATGACATTCAAATTCCAGTTGGAACACTAATGATTTTCAACAGAAACTGATTCAGAATTACTGCTGCCTTTGCCCCATTTACCCGATTTGACTCAGCCAGAGATAGGATTAACTCGCTCGAGCCAATCCAAAGTTATACGATTAAATGTCGCGGGGTCCTGCACCCCAAAAAGATGCGATCCACCCGGAAAAATAATTAACTCTGAATTTGGTATACCATCTGCAAGTTCGCGTGAAAAACTGGGCGGAAGACACATATCAATTTCGCCAACTGTTACCAATGTAGGCGTCGATATTTTACCGAGGTGGTCTGATATATCATGTGACATGTTTGCATCTAGCTGGCCGCGCATGCCTTCAATCGGGGATGAATTCTTCTTCATGTTGTCCAGCACTGTCATCACCTGATCATAGTTGTCGGTAATAAAGTCAGGCGGAAACAAGTACAACAGCGCGGCCTCGTAGTAAAGATCTAAACCGCCTTCATCAAGCCAGCGCCCCAACATACCGAGGTACATTTTCGCGTAGCCATGCGTCTTGGCCCAACCCCCATGAAGTTGCAGTGTTTGCACCCGCTCTGGAAAAGCGATCGCCATCTGGGCCGCAATTGCTGCGCCGAGGGAAAGGCCAGAAAGATGACACGTGTCTACGTCGAGTGCATCAAGAAGGGCAACTGAATCTTCTGCCATCATCT
>JAKUTG010000028.1:0-15113 GCA_022447905.1 Pseudomonadales bacterium
TATTGAGATCGGCAAGCAATTCCTCTGTATTCGTATCGATCACACTTGTACCGACAGGAACCTTGATAAACAAATTTTCGCCACTTTTGCCTGTGCATTTTCTTCCTTGGCCTCTTTGACCAGACTCGGCACAGTAGCGGGGTTGAAACCTAAAATCCACGAGCGTATTCAACGATTCATCAGCTAGTAAGAACACACTGCCACCATCACCACCGTCACCCCCATCAGGCCCGCCTTTTTCAATGTATTTTTCACGCCGAAAGCTCAGGCAACCATCTCCACCGTTGCCTGCCTCTACCGTTATTTCTGCTTCATCGACAAATTTCATTGTGATTAGCTCTGATTTCTAAACAAAAAAGCCCCGTCGAATGACGAGGCTTTTTAGGACAATTGATGAGTTGTTTAAGCCGATTCGACACTAACAAATTTTCTGTTATGTGGGCCCTTAACAGCAAACTTCACGACACCATTTGTTTTAGCATAAAGCGTGTGATCCTTACCGCATCCCACGTTATCACCCGCATGAAAGCGTGTGCCACGTTGACGAACAATTATGTTGCCTGCTTTAATTTCTTGGCCCCCAAACAATTTAACACCAAGGCGCTTCGATACGGAATCGCGACCGTTATTAGTACTACCGCCAGCTTTTTTATGCGCCATGACTTGCTCCTGATTTATTCTTTGGGTTTGGCTTTGGCTTTGGGTTTGGCTTTGGGTTTGGGTTTGGCTTTGGCTTTGGGTTTATCCTTGGAATCAGCCTTAACCTTGGGCTTAGCCTTGGCGCCAGCCTTGATGCCAGTAATCTTTACTTCTGTGTACCATTGGCGGTGGCCTTGCTGCCTCTTGTAATTCTTACGACGATTAAATTTGATGATCTTGATCTTATCACCGCGACCCTCTCTAAGAACTTCTGCGGTTACCTGGCCACCTTGAACATAAGGTTTACCGATCTTGACAGATTCTCCCTCACCAACCAACAGGACCTTGTCAAACTTCACCTTGTCGCCGGTAGCAGCATTAAGTTTTTCCAGCTGCAGGATTTCACCTTTTTCCACCCGATGCTGTTTACCACCACTCTCAATAACTGCGTACACAATCGTCTCCAAAGCCTTTTAAAATGGGCAATTCAGCCCATCCCTATAGGGGCCGGCATTTTACGGGAACACTTGGGTCTAAGCAAGCGAAAGTGGGTGCTTCGAATCGCAGCCTAGAGGTCGGTGCGTAATACTATCCAAATGAGTGAAAGCCCAGCATAACTGCAGGTTTTAGTCAGCTTGACACCGACTTGACGGCTCCCTAGCATGCAGACTCAAATGAGCCAAGGCTCAACAATTAGAGAAATTCTTTTACAAGTGGTCATCAGCCCCAGATGTACAAAAAAATTCTATCAGTCGTTGAATCCGATTTTCTTGCAGTCAACGATTATATAGTTGAACAACTCCATTCAGACGTACTACTCGTAGAAAATATAGGCCATTATATCGTAGAAGCAGGTGGGAAACGGCTACGTCCTATTCTGGTTCTTCTAGCAGCACACTGCTGCAATATAGAAAACGGTAAGCATATACCTATGGCCGCCGTAATCGAATTTATTCATACAGCAACGCTCCTGCACGACGATGTAGTCGACATGTCTTTATTGCGCAGAGGCCGACCAACAGTGAACTCCCAATGGGATAACGCTTCTAGCGTGTTGGTTGGCGATTTCATCTATTCACGTGCTTTCCAAATCCTTGTCGATATCGGAGATTTGCGCGTCATGGAAATCATTGCAAATACTACAAACAAGATCGCTGAAGGCGAAGTATTACAACTCATCGCCAAGAACAATCCGAACTCATCAGAGCAAAATTACTTGCAAGTGATCAAGAATAAAACCGCAATATTGTTCCAGGCAGCCGCCCAGTGTGGAGCCATACTTGGTCAAGCTGATATAACCACCGAAAAATCGCTGCAACATTACGGTATGCACATTGGTATCGCATTTCAGCTGATCGACGATGTATTGGATTATGACGGCGACACTCAAACTATGGGTAAGAACATAGGTGACGATCTGGCAGAAGGGAAACCTACACTGCCATTAATCTATGCTATGGAAAAAGGGGATAACGATCAATCCCGGAAAATAAAGGAGGTCTTACAGCAAAAAAATGTTTCTGAAAAAGCCTTACATGAAGTCATTCAGGTAGTTAGAGAAAGCGGTGCTCTGGATTACACTCGCAAATTGGCACGTCAACAAGCCGCTGCCGCGATGGACAGTCTCAAATCCATCGAGAAATCAGCTTTTCGCGAGGCACTGATATCAATGGCGAAATTCTCTTTACGTCGCAGCAACTAATTTTGCAGCCAGCTACATGGCGGGATAGTTTGGCCCCCCACCTCCTTCTGGAACTACCCAGTGTATGTTCTGGCTTGGATCTTTGATGTCGCAAGTCTTGCAGTGAATACAATTTTGTGAATTGATCTGAAACCGTTTGTCTCCATTTACTTCATCTACCACCTCGTAAACGCCCGCTGGACAATAGCGTTGTGCCGGTTCCTCATACATTGGCAAATTTACACCGATCGGGATACTGGGGTCCTTCAGCTGGAGATGGCAGGGTTGATCCTCAGTATGGTTTGTATTGGAAAGAAAAACCGAAGATAAAACGTCAAAACTGATCTTGCCATCGGGTTTTGGGTAGTTGATCTTCAGGCTTTCCGCCGCCGGATTCAGCTGACAATGATCTTTAGATTTGTCGCGGAAAGAAAATGGAAATTTCCCGAAGAAAATATTTTGCTCAATAAACGCCAATGCGCTACCTAACCAGAATCCAAAATTGTGGAAACCTGCACTGAAGTTACGCGTCTTATGCAGCTCCCTCCAAAGATCCGAGCGCTTAAAATGCTCCGAAAATCCAGTTAGCTCCTGTTCGGGTGATTCATTATTCAGCGCTTCAAAAAGAGTTTCAGCTGCTAAAATACCGGACTTCATCGCCGTATGACTGCCTTTAATCTTAGCCGCATTCAAAGTTCCAGCATTACAACCAATCAATAACCCTCCCGGGAATGTCATCTTTGGAAGTGAGCTTAGCCCACCCTTTATAATCGCCCTAGCACCGTAACCAAGACGTTTCCCACCTTCTATATATTTCTTGATTACTGGATGATGTTTAAATCGCTGGAATTCGTCGTAAGGACTGAGATGTGGATTCTTGTACGAAAGATCAACAATCAGCCCCAGCGATACCTGGTTGTTTTCAACATGGTAGAGAAACCCACCACTGGTTGCTGCATAACTAGATCCAGTCATTGGATAACCAGCTGTGTGAATCACGAGTCCTGGCTGATGTCGTTCTTCAGGTATCTCCCACACTTCCTTCAAGCCAATACCGTAATGTTGTGGGTCACTCTTCTTATCCAGTTCGAACTTACTGATGACTTCCTTGCCAAGGTGACCGCGGCAACCTTCAGCCAGAATCGTGTATTTAGCATGGAACTCGAAACCGGGTTCGAAAGACGGCTTTTCCTCTCCCTTTGCATTGATACCCATGTTACCGGTAGCTATTCCTTTGACGCTGCCATCCTCGTTATAGAGGACTTCTGCGGCTGCGAATCCCGGAAATACTTCTGCTCCCAGTTCCACAGCTTGTTCTGCTAACCAGCGACACAAGTTCCCCAATGAAATAATGTAATTGCCGTTATTGTGCATGGGTCGAGGCACAAGAAATCCGGGGAATTTGAAAGACGAGACCGCGTTGGGCAGGTAATAAACATCGTCTCTGGTAACTTTCGTGTTTAAAGGCGCTCCTCTCTCTTGCCAATCGGGAAACAGCTCTGCCAAAGCGGCTGGCTCAAAAACAGCACCCGATAGAATATGGGCCCCTATTTCCGACCCTTTTTCTAAAACGCACACACTGAGACTTTTTTCTGCAGAATTTGCCATCTGCAAAAGTCTGCAGGCCGTTGATAAACCCGCCGGCCCAGCACCGACTATTACAACATCAACTTCCATGGATTCGCGCTGCATAGAGCTAGCCTCTAAATTAGTATTAAATGCTGACGATAAAAAAGGGGGCATTGATTGACCATAAATCCTTGTAGAACCAGTCAGTTACACTAATCACTATTATCCTTGTTTCAGCTCAAGAGAGCAAAATGTTCATTCGGAAACTCAACTGAACTAAAATATGTCGGCACCAGAATTTATTTTTTCTAAGTGTGATTAGGTCCGACACATTACATTTGAACGAACCCGTTAGGTTATAGACCGAGCTTTGCTAAAGATTAGTTTAGTCTAGTCGACATTTTATAGTTCTCGGTAGCAGTAAATATTGCCGCAAACCCGCTGAATATGGCATCGTTGCCATCTTATTTACACAATTTGTTACAGTTTTAAGCCTGCCGCATCAGTATAATGCCGCATCTTTTGCAGGACCCAAGAGGTTGTTTGGTAGTGCCTGAATAGCTGTTAATTCAAATACGGCTGGTGGGCGTTTTCCAATACCGCGATATTGATCGATTCGGAGCATTGAATGACGCGCAGTTTCCAGCAAAACTTCCTGAGAATTATCATCCTCAGTGTTGGGATTACCGTCACCTTAAAGGTTCTAGCACAGCAAGATGTCGTCGTGCCTGATGATGACTCCTCTGTCATATACGATGCTTCATTTTTTGCAGAATTTTCTCCAGTCAATGTTAATGACATGATCAATCTTATTCCTGGTGTCAACATTGCCATGGACTACCGCGGGGGTAGTAATAATCGCAGAGGCCTCGGGCCTGGTGAAAACGAAATCCTAATTAATGGCCAGCGTCAGACAGGGAAAAATAACGAAGGACGGAGTCAACTTGGCAGCATTTCCGCCAATCAGGTGGATTATATCCAAATCATTCGCGGCACGTCCGAGGAAATGGATGTCCGTAGCGGAGGCCAGGTGATCAATGTCATGCTGCTTGACAGCGAATCGCGCTCAAGCATTACCGTCGAGGCAATCATGGAACGATACCAAGATGGCACTCTCGAACCTGGTGCCAAGCTTTCCTGGGCAGGCCAGGACGGTGGATTGAATTATCTCTTCCATATCGAAGCGGAACCCCAGTATCAGAATCAAACGGGCAAGGAATTCAGCCGTGACGCTGCAGGAAATCTATTAGAAACGCGATACGATGAGTCTTCCCGGGAACGCACTGACTATCAAACCAGTTTCAATCTCGGCTACCAGTTCGAGAAGAGCTTCATTCAGTTTAACGGGTTGTTCGGGGGAGATTGCGCTCCAGAGAACAAAGACCGTTTTATTAATGATTACGTCGCCAATTCCTTTACCACGCGCCAAGAGCGTGAATCAATAGATCGTTGCCGGGACAACTGGGAAGCTGGAGGCGACTACGAATATGAGTTCAACAATGGCAGTAAATACCGCTTTTTGTTTATTGTGAACAGTGGCCAGTATGATTCTACTCGAGAGCGTTTCAATGTCTTCGCTAACCGCGAGGAAAAGGATCTTTTCCTGTATAGCGAAGGACGAGATCAAGAACGTATTTTTCGTACCTCCTACACCTGGGACCCATTAACCGATCACGGCTTGGAAATAGGTGTCGAACGCGCAGAAACCATCAGAGACAGTGATCTGCGCCTTGGTATGGCCGGTTTTGGCTCACCCTCACTGAATCACGGCAACCTGCCCCCTATTTCTATCGATAATTCCGACTCCATCGTAAAAGAAATGCGGTACGAAAATTTCTTGGTTCATAACTGGCGTGTTAGTGACAAAGTTTCTGTTGAAAGTTCGCTTATCTACGAAACTTCTAATATCAAGCAAACCGGGGATATCTTCAGCAAACGAGATTTCGATTTTCTCCGCCCCAAAATAGATTATCGTTATGACATTACCCAATCGACCCAATTAAGAGCAAAAATTGAGAAAAGGGTCTCCCAATTAAGTTTCAGGGACTTTAGTGCTTCCTCCGATAGCCAAGATGACGATCAGAACACCCAGGCCGGTAATCCGGAAATAGTGCAAGAACAGTCTTGGGAATACTCACTAAATTTGGAATATCGCCTTCCTAACAACCTGGGCGTATTCAATTCGGAGCTCTATTACCGCGACATAGAAGATGTAATCGACCTTGTGAACGTTTCCACCGGTCCCGATGATCTGCGTTCTGCTCGAGGTAATATCGGTGATGCCTATCGCTATGGCCTGAGACTTGATGCAAGTACCCGGCTTGGGTTTATTGGTCTACCCACAGCTCTTTTGAATGTGAACTTGAGTGTACAAGATTCCGAGGTAACGGACCCATTCCTTGGTACCAAGCGGCGCTTACGATTCAACTCTCGATGGTTTGGCAGGAGCAGTTTTCGTCATGATATTACCCGTTGGGATCTTAGTTATGGTCTCAACTATTTCAACTCCGATAACGATAGTGACGCACGGATGCAAATCGATATCAACGATATAGAGCGAGAGATTCGTGACTACGGCCTTTCAATGTTTGTTGAGAAGAAAGCCTCTAATGGCGTAACTTTCCGATTGAACGTGATGAATGCTAACGATCCTCAGCGATGCCGCGAGCGTACACGATTCCTAGGGGCGATGGTAAATGGCATCGTAGAAGAGATTGAAGACTACTGTTCGGGTTATGGTGTTCAGTATGCCCTAAATGCAAGTTATACCTTTTAGTGAAAATCCAAATTAATATTTAGCTTATTCTTTTCCTATTTATTATTTTGTAAAAACCATCATGTGTTGCCAGGGAAGGAAATCGAGGGTATCGGTCCAGTCTAGGCCGAATACACTCATTTCCCTGACTACTTGCTCCTCAGTCATTTTGTGTAATGGACGGATAGGTACTGAGGCGTCTTCACCACGATATTCCAACAGAAAAATTCTTCCTCCAGACCTCAGTGCATTGTAGATACCGTCTATCATTTCAAAAGGATGCGAAAACTCGTGATAGGCATCTACCATGATAGCCGCATCGATTGAATTAGGAGGCAAGTTGGGATTATCAATTTCACCGAGAACTCCTTCGATATTACTAACACCACCTTGAACTTTTTGTCTTTCGATTAACTGTAACATCTCTGGTTGTATATCAACCGCTAAAACTTTTCCATCCGGAACCAGCTTAGCAATGCGAAAAGAGAAGTATCCAGAGCCAGCGCCGATATCCGCTACGATATCGTCCGAATCTAACCCCATATTCGCCACTACCTCATCGGGCATCTCCTCCTGAATGCGTTCAGGCCGATTTAGCCATGCTGCCGCTTGGTGTCCCATGACAAAAGAAATTTCCCTTCCCATGTAAAACTTGCCAACACCGGTGGTACGCCTTTCCGGCGCATCGACGTAACCTGGATGCTCGGCCGCTACCGAGTCCTCTACGAAACCCAATGAAACACAGAATAAGGACAAAGAAAGCAGAATGAGGTGTTTATTCATGTTATTACTCTTTTAGACATTAGAAACTGAATAGAGCCCTCAATTGTAATCCAGATCAGAACGTATGAGAAAGCTCGTGTTAGACAGCGTGGCAATTTGCCGCTCTCTGGTGATACTAGCGAAACACTGGTTAGGTTTAAACCGGTTTTTGGTTCCGTGAACAGACCGACCTTTGGAGAGACACACAAAATTCCTTTTACCGGTAAAATTTCCCTACATATTAGTTACTTATGCTAATATCCTCGCTTTCAATAGAGACCTACTTAGATTCTGGGAAGAATAAATGTCAAAAGTACTAGAAGGAATAAGGGTGCTAGATTTTGGCCGTTATATTGCTGGTCCGTTCTGTGGAACGCTACTGGGCGATATGGGCGCCGAAGTCATTCGTATCGAAAAAGTTGATGGAAGCGAAGATCGTTTTCTTTCCCCGATTACAGAAAACGGCGATGGTGCAATGTTCATGCAACTTGCTCGCAATAAGCGAGGAATGACCCTGAATCCCATGAAACCCCAAGGTAGGGAAATCGTGGAAAAGCTAGTGGCTACCGCCGATGTTGTTGTGGCCAATCTCCCCCCTGAAACACTTAAAGCAATGGCTCTAGACTACGAAAGTTTGCGCTCTACCAAATCCGATATTATTCTCACAATGATTTCTGCGTTCGGGCGAGGTGGACCTTATTCTAATCGAGTTGGATTTGACGGGCTCGGTCAAGCAATGTCCGGCAACATGTATATGTCTGGCACACCCGAACAACCGGTCAAAGCTTATGCACCATTTATAGATTTCGGAACAGCCAGTCTTGCGGCTTTCGGTACAATGGCCGCACTTTATGAGCGTCAGAAAACAGGCAAAGGTCAAATAGTGGAAGGGTCACTATTCAACACAGCCCTAACTATGATGAATGGAACTGTAATTGAACAAGCCGCAATCAAACCTAACCGTGTGGCAACCCTGAACCGCGCACAAACTTCAGCACCTGCGGATACTTTTAAGACAAAAGATGGGTGGGTGCTCGTTCAATCTGTCGGGGGCCCACTTTTCAAACGCTGGGCTGACCTGATGGGAGAAGACCATTGGTTGGATGATCCTCGCTTCAAAGACGATATCACCCGAGGTGATAACGGAGAAATTATTTCGGAACGACTCGCCAAATGGTGTGCAGAACGCACTTCGGAGGAAGTACTCGAAGCTATGGAAGAAGTACGTCTACCGGCAGGCCCAATTCTATCGCCGCAGGAAGTTCTTGAAGACCCACATATCGCAGCCAAGGGGTTGTTTCAACCCCTCGAATATCCAGGCCTGAGCACGCCAGCTCCAGTGATGCGGACACCTGTAGAACTATCCGAAACACCGGGTGAAATTCGTTCACGAGCCCCTACCTTGGCTGAACACACTGACGAGATCATGAAGGAACTAGGTTACTCAGAATCCGATATACAAGAACTAAAGGAAAAACGAATAATATAGAGGCATTTATAAGCTCAGCCACTTGCTTAGCCGGCTAAGCAAAGACAAATCCTGGCGCTCCCGCGAAGTTCAGTTAGAAGGTAGAGCATAAACGATGATACTGGTCTGCCGTGGCAATCCAAGTTGAGGAGGCCGGATGGTCAGCATGCCACGGCCAGAGCCTACCGCGATGTGCTGTTTGCCATCGACCGCATAAGAGATATTGCCACCCCCAACCTGAGCGCCAGTAGCAATGCTGTTTAACACTTCTCCAGTTGCCACATCAAAAAATAACAAATCACCGGCAAGCGTGCCGCTAATTGCCAACCCCCCTGCTGTAGTGGTTACCGCAGCTACGTTTGGAAATTCGGTTTGATATTTCCAGCGGACTTCACCGCTTTCGACCTCCACAGCTGTGATCCAGCCAGACATGTCACCTTCGTGACGAGCATTGCCACCCATGTAAAGTTGCCCGGGAATGAATCTTACATTATTAGCAGCCCTGAACCTGGAGCAATAATCGATAGATGAAGTAAGTAATATTTTCTCGCCAGGGTGGTATGCGGGGCTACTCCACAAAACTCCGCCAGTTACACCTGGACAGGCAACTACGCCCTCTCTTGTTACCGGAATATCGGCATTAAGTATTGTGGTTATTGGAGTTTCATAGAGCGGTTGATGGGTTCGTTTATCCAGTGTTCTCAGAACTCCGTCCTTACCAACTGTGGCTACCATATCCCTCGATACGCCATCCACTCCTGCTTTTAAGACTGGCGTTACCTGGGTCAAGTCCCAATCATGATCATCATTAGGTACGATAGACTTGTACCATTTCAGCTCACCGGTGAGTATATCCAACGCCACGATACAGTTAGTGTAAAGATTATCACCCGGTCTTAAATAAGCAGGCAAATCGGGTGCTGGATTAGTGACCGCGACATAGACTTCTCCCAATTCTAGGTCGAAACTCAGAGGAGTCCATACAGCTCCTCCTCCAAGTTTTATGCCCTCCGGATTTCCCCAGCTTTCACCACCTCCGGCGGCTGCGTCGGGCACTGTCATGAACTTCCAGATTAAATCCCCATCGGTTAAAGAGAAAGCCCCAAGCCAACCGGAAATGGCGTTTTCGCTACCCGCAGGACCGATCAATATCATGTCTTCAAAAACAGTGGGCGGCATAGTAAAAGTTTCACCTAACCAGGGATCAGCGACTTGGCGTGCCCACAGTAAATTACCATTGGTTGAATCCAGTGCAAATAAATATCCGTCTGGCGTGCCCCTTACCACGTAGCCATCTTTAATAGCAACGCCTCGGTTGTTGCCCCACACCATTCGGTCTTTCGGCATCCAATCATGGGCCCATATTTTTTGGCACGTCGCGGCATTGATGGCAGCGGTATGGGTTGCATCGGTGACATACATAATGCCCTGGTAAACAATAGGGCCAGTTTGTAGCGGTGCCCGACTATTCATTTGGTAAGCACAGACCTGAACCAGTTTATCTACATTCGAAGTGTTTATTTCATTAAGCGCAGAATAGCGTATCCCTTTATAACTCTTGTTATGATGAAGCCAGTCATCAGAATTATTGCCAGCATTCAGTAATTCATTCATGCCTGGGCCGTTTCCGGTCGGTTCCATGCCGTATAACCCTTCAATAAAAGAAACAGAAATATCAAGCGTTTCATCTCCGCGGGCGATGGGAATAGCCGCTAGATAATCGTATTCGTTCCGGAGCGCTTCCGTCCCTCGTAAAACATTATTCCGACCAAGCAAATACGAGAGAATATCCAGATTCTGATCTTCACTTAAAAAATTATCCTGCCGAGGTGGCATTGTTGTAGCTATTCGGTTGTAAAGTTCTGCGACATTTGCGCCCAACATAGACCAGGTTTTTCGAAAGGTACTACCAACAATTGCAGGTGCGGCGCCATCATCAAGCTCCAAGCCATGGCATAGAGCACATTCCTTTTGATAGAGCACCTCGCCCCTTTCAAATTGGTCTTCGGTATAAGAGCTAGTGGCTGGCGCATCGGCTGACCATGCTGTACCAGCAATAATCCAGCCTACTGCCAACGGAATCGTGACTAATAACCGTTTCAAACTAGAAATCCAATGAACTGACATATAGGCGCCCTGCAAAAAATTGGAAAACTTGAGATTAAAGTACCAGTTGGGGTTTGAAAAGTAGATTTGCTCAAAATCCTTAGTTAAGCTTGGAGGATGAATTCACCCCAAGCGAGCTATACCATGGAAACGACAACATCAAGACGAAAATTTTTACAATCCTCTAGTGCCTTATTGTTGGGAGCTGCCGCTAGCACTTCTCAAGTCAGTAGGGCACAGCAGTACGTAGCTAATCCGATCGAACAGGATTATTGGCCGTTGGTCAGATCGAAGTTCGCCTTCAGCGAAGCATCAGTGCCTATGAATGCGGCCAATCTATGCCCCTCGTTTCGAGCAGTGGCGGAAACCGTGGAGACGCTTACCTATGATATCGATAGAGATTGTTCTTTTAACAATCGAGCAAAATTTGAAGGCCTCTTGGAACGTTCGCGCTATCTGGTTGCAGAACAGCTGAACGTTAGCGCTGATGAAATCGCTTTGGTGCGCAATACAAGTGAAGCAAATAACATTATCAATAACGGTATACGCCTCAACGAAGGCGATGAAGTCTTATTGTGGGACCAGAATCATCCCACTAATAATGTTGCCTGGGATGTTCGTGCCGCTCGATTTGGACTAGTTGTTAATAAAGTTTCTTCCCCTGATAAACCGAGGTCCAAACAAGAGCTTATTGACGCCTTCACATCCCAATTCACCAGTCGAACCCAGGTTCTGTCTATTACTCACGTCTCGAATCTCAGTGGCATTAAACTACCTATTAAGGAAATTGTGGAGGCTGCTCATGCCAAAAATATTTATGTTCATGTCGATGGCGCTCAAGCTTGGGGAGCAATGTCGTTAGACTTAAAAGACCTAGATGTCGACTCGTTCTCCGCCAGTGCTCATAAGTGGTATATGGGACCAAAGGAAGCTGGATTACTTTATGTGAAAGAACAAAATATCGATCGTATCTGGCCCAATACAGTAGCACCTGGCTGGGGATCTAATGTGAAAACTGCACTGACGGGCGCCCGCAAGTTTGAATCCCTTGGCCAACGAGATGATGCCGGGCTTGCCGCCGTCGGCGTTGCTGCCATTCAACATAATGAAATTGGAACAAAACGTATACACAACAGGATCGTGCAATTAGCGCAACGATTAAAGACAGGGATCTCCGAATTAGGACTGGAATTGGTTACACCAATGGAACCCGAACTTAGCTTTGGCGTATGCATTACAAAAGCTTCTAGTGGTAATGGAGGTAACATTTCAAACAGGCTCTATACTGAGCACGGCATAGCTGCCGCTGCAACTGGAGGTGTCCGACTTTGCCCAACTATCTATAACTCACCTGAGCATATAGATCGCGCAATTGCCGGCATGAAAGAAATAATGACTTAGGCCTAATCAACAAAATTTACTTCCTCTTTAGCTCGCGTACGTAAAAGGAGCTGGATTTACGGAGAACCCAAATGAATACAAAAATTACTCTCACTCTTTTATTGGTTTTGATCTCTGTCACCTTTAGCAACCTTAATAATAATACCGACGCTGCCGAAACTGGATTTGAGCTAGAGGGAGTACAAACGGCTGATAAGATTCCAACGGATATAAACATGGATTCCCTTGCCCGCCTACCGCAAGTGAGCCGCGAGGGACTAGAGGCTATAGGCCGCGAAGCCTTCGATACCTATGTTAGTCCAGGCACTGGCTATGAAACAGGATTACGAGGACCAATCGGAATGTGGATGCACAGTCCGGTATTGGCAGAGGCGATGTTTGACGTAAGGCAACGCGTTCGGTACGGAACAGAAAAAGATCAGCGCTTGACCGAACTAATCATTATTTCAACGGCGCGCGAAATCAATAATCAGTACGAGTATTCGGCCCATGAACCGCTAGCCCATTCGGCTGGCCTAGAGCAAGGTATTATCGATATCGTTCGATTCCGCAGACCGCTGGATGATCTGCCACCCACTGATGGTTTCGGGGAGATTGAACATACGTTAATTCAATTTACTCGCGAGCTGATAAGCGAAGAGAAAGTTGGTTCCCAAACCTTCGCCAAAGCAATTGAATTATTTGGTAACCAAGGGGTTATGGACATTACTGGGTTAATCGGCTACTACAATTTCGTTGCCATAACTTTGAAAGCTTTCGATGTGCAAAGACCGGTAGGCAGTGAGCTACTTCTACCGATTCGTGATAGCACGTTATAAAAAGGAGTTATGACTATGAAGCGCATAATCAATACACTATTAGTTTTCAGCATAGGGTTAAGCCTTGGTGTAATCCTGCAATTTGCCGGGGCATCTGAAGAGCAAACCAAGACTGCCTACTTGATCGTGAGTTCAGAACGTAATCCTGAGGCCGACTACGGCCCTTACTCGAATGCCGCAGGCCCACTAGCTCGAGATGCAGGTATACAAGTGTTGGCCTCTTCTCAAGAGCCGTTATTATTGGAAGGTGAATGGCCATTTAGGAATGTAACTCTCGAAGTCTTTCCCTCGATGACGACTTTAACGGATTTCTGGTACTCCGAAGGTTACCAAGCAGCAAAAAAACTGCGTGACGGACTCGCCACTATCAACTTTATCGTCGCTATAGAGGGCGACTGAAAGAGCTTTGTTATGATGTCATTAGGCGGAAGGGAAATTCGCCTCATTGCAGCTGTTGCAGGCGTTTTTGTTCTAGAGCACGAGCCGTATCTTCGTCCTGACGGAGATAACCATAAAGAATCTCTTCAGAGTATTCCTGACACTTATATTCAACGAGGCGCATGTCGCGATCAATTCTCCGGTAAAGCGGTAAGGATATTGTCCAAGGGCGGGTATACACGTCCGGGTCATCGATCGTGGCTTCGTACCAAATCGTATTTGGCCCGACTGGAGTGAGTCGTTCAGTAACTTTTAGCGCTTCGCTGTGATGATTACCTGAATGATCCAGCCAGGTCCAATCATATTGGTCCGTAGTTGCGATAACCAGGGTCTCCCCTTCCCAGTGGCCAAGGTTATGACCCATAACTGTGAGAATTGGCGCCTCATAATCCGGACGATTCATAAATACATTGCGCGTGGAACTGGCGAATTGGTATGCGAAAAGTATATTTTGGTCCGTCTGAAAAATCTGAAATGGGTAGGGCATGTAATTTGCGCGTGGTATGCCCGGCATATAACAACGTACCACTGGATCAAGCTCCAACCAATTTGCATGGTTCTCTTGTTTCTTAGCCAGGCCTGCAGCTGTATAAGGGATCTCATCCCCTTCCACAACCCCCACACCTCCCGGAATCGCGCCTATCGCACCTAATTGCCACATCGGTCCAGCCCTTGATTCGTGGGTTTCCAAATCCCAGTGAGCTGTACCCATCGCTTGCCAGATACCATTAATATCAGGATTTTCCCAAGCATCACGTGGCGCAAGGTAATCACTAGGTTGTGCAGAAACGGTAAGAATTGAGAGACTAGCCTGCCATCCCAGAACAAGTAAAAATGGGCGAAATGTGATTTCCAACGGAAAATTCCTTCTGCTATTCCTTTTTTTGACGATTATACCTTGCGAGCAATCAATTTCTATCGTTCCATAGACATGGAAACCAGCAGAATACTGGAATTTAAAAGCGCTATTCTCGTATACTTTCTGAAGTCAGTCCCTAGGTACAAATTATGACAAATAAGGTTTTTGCATTCTGGCTAATTTTGATTTCAACCTTGGTAAAATTCCGGCAGCGTGTGCGTAGCATACCATCGGGATCGCTTCTAACGGACGTCCGTCTCCCATCTATTAATGCTGGACTATTGATCGGATTATTTGTTTTCCCCTTGGGCGGAGCCAGTGCCCAGGATGAAGTGAAAAGAACTCCGTGGGGCAAGCCTGATCTAAATGGTTACTGGGATTATCACCATCTCACCCCCCTGCAGCGACCTGAAAGATTTGCAGGCATTGAAGTAATGAACGAAGAGCAAGCCAAGGACTGGGAAGATAACGCCTATAATCGCGAGGCAGAAAACCGGGGCCGCAGCAATCCGAATGTTAATTATGTAGGTGTAGATCTCTGGCATGAAGAAGCTTTTGCTGAGTGGGAAACCGACGATCATCGAACTTCGCTAATTACCGATCCACCCAACGGTCGA
>JAKUTG010000280.1:0-3176 GCA_022447905.1 Pseudomonadales bacterium
GACGCACGAATATTCATGCAGGAGATGACTAGGGGTGAGTCTCTTACGGAAGCGCAACGCCAGGTAATCGCATCCCTCTATGTTGAAGAACAAATACTGGTTCAGGAAGCCATCACCTTGGGCCTGGACAATGATGTCCGCATCCACGATATGCTGGCCCAAAAAATGCGGCACGTACTCAGCGGTGGGATCATCCAACCATCAGAAGCAGAACTGCGCACCTATTATGAAGCCAATGTGTCACGGTACGAGACCCTGCCCAACATCTCAGTAGATGAACTGGTTTTCAACTCACCGGATACACTTTCTGATGACATGATTAGCCTTTTAAATGCAAGTGCTGAACCTGAACAACTTCTCGAGCAGGAACAAGGGAATGCATCGCCACTTCCCAACGTTAATCACATTGATTTGTCCAACATCTTCGAACCAGAGTTCGCTGACACTGTTTTTGCTGCCACAATCGGACAATGGAGTGGCCCTTTTCTCAGTAATCGTGGTCAACATTGGCTCCGTGTTACCGAGCGGGTCGAAGCTCGGCTACCTCCTTTGAGTGAAATCTCGGATCGGGTGCGACTTGACTGGATTGCCGAAGAAGAAGAGGCCCGCCTGCAATTGGAAGTTGACCAATTATGGGACCAGTACACAGTTGTAATTAAAGAAACAGGTCAGGAATAAATAAGTCTCTGCCGTGAAAATTCGAACACCGACACACCTCTTACTACTGGCTGCCTGTTTGTTTGCTACCCAGGCCCACCCCCACGATATTGACGTAACTGGAGTTGCACGGGTATTTCTTGATGAGCTGCCGGACAACGAGTACAACCTCTCCATCGTGGACCAACAGGTCCCACCTCTATTTAACGTGGAGCGTATTCTCCCGGAGCGGTGTATCGGGCTTTCTCCCGGCAGGTTCAGCTATCGTTTTCAATGTACGCCTTCACTTAATGTCGACGATACGCTCAGCTTTCCCTGGTCATTCCAGGGAGTCGTCGTAGTAGCAAGGTGGAGTGACGGCAGCGATGTGTCAGGCTATTTTCCAGGTGATGGTAATTTCGTCGATGTCCCTCTTCCTCAACTAAAAGCGGGTGCTGCATCGCTCGGTAGCCTTGCCTTACGTTACCTTATACTCGGTGCGGAACACATTTTACTTGGAATTGACCACCTGTTATTCGTGCTGGGACTGCTGTTACTGCTACAAGGATTTTGGAAACTATTCCAGACTATTACTGCCTTCACGGTAGCCCATAGTATTACCTTAGCCTTCGCGGTGCTGGGAATATTCCCGGTACCTAATGCTCCCATAGAAGTACTTATCGCTTTATCTATCGTATTCCTAGCTCGAGAGATCATCATGGGGCAACGGGGCGAGTCGACGCTGGTGCATACCAAACCATGGATTGTCGCTTTTGTTTTCGGTCTTTTTCATGGATTTGGTTTTGCTGGAGCACTGGGTGAGCTCGGATTGAGCGACGGCGATATACCGTTAGCGCTGTTGTTTTTTAACCTTGGCGTAGAAGGTGGCCAGATAGCATTTATCTGCGTTTTAACCGCAATAAACTACGTCTTTAACCGTTTCCTGTCTCATCTGTTTCTAAGTCTTCAAAGAGGCCTTGCATACGGACTCGGGGCTATCGCTACCTATTGGTTCATTGAAAGACTGCCAGCCTTGCTTGTGATCTAATTCCCGGAAATTCGATGACTAAATCTTTATCCAAATACGATGTAGCGATTATTGGAGCTGGTTTCGCTGGTCTTTACGCGCTTTATAAACTCCGCAGCCTTGGGTTTTCGGTACGTGTTTTCGAGTCGGGAAGCAATGTTGGGGGTACCTGGTATTGGAATCGCTTTCCTGGTGCGCGCTGCGATGTGAACAGCCTGGAATACTCTTACCAGTTTTCTAACGAGCTTCAACAGGAATGGAATTGGAGTGAGAAATATTCTCCACAATCGGAAATTCTTGAATATGCAAACCACGTTGCAGACCGTTTCGATCTGCGCACGGATATCCAGTTTGATACACCCATTGTCTCCCTCCTGTTTGATGAAAAGAGTGATACCTGGCTAGGGGAATCTGAGAAAGGAGAGCGCTTCGAGGCTAGTTTCTGTGTTATGGCTACTGGCTGCCTGTCAAAAGAAAATATACCAAAATTCGACGGAATCGAAAACTTCACCGGTAATGTGCTACACACCGGTAAATGGCCACACAGACCGGTGGATTTCTCCAGTAAACATGTAGGAATAATCGGCACCGGTTCTTCAGCTGTCCAAGTAATTCCCATCATTGCAGAGCAGGCGGAGACACTCACAGTGTTTCAACGCACCGCAACTTTTTCGATACCAGCTCGTAATGCACCGATGGACAAGAATCATGAAAAACACATCAAGAATCGCTATGCGGAGTTTAGAGCCGAAAATTCCAGACGCTACACCGCTCTTAACAACCGCCCGAATCATATGTCAGCGTTAGACATGGATGAGAAAGCGCGAATTGCCATTTACGAAGATCGATGGCGGCTAGGAGGCTTACCTTTTCAGGCCAGCTTTAATGATCTTGGCATGAATCTCGACGCAAACAAGACGGCTGTAGATTTTGTAAATGGTAAAATTCATGAAATCGTAAATGATCCTGAAGTCGCTGAAATTCTGTCCCCGCGCACTGTATTAGGGTGTAAACGTTTGTGTGTTGATTCCGGTTACTACGAAACCTATAACCGGAAAAACGTGACTCTCGTGGATGTTAGCGATGCCCCCATAAAAAAAATTACAACAAATGGTCTTCAAACCATGCGGGGTGAATACCAGTTCGACACACTTATACTTGCAACCGGATTCGACGCTATGACTGGCGCTTTGCTCGCTATAGATATCCGCGGCAGGGATAATTTTTCCTTACGGGAAAAATGGAAGGAGGGTCCTGCCAACTACCTGGGGCTGGCTATTACAGGATTTCCCAATCTGTTCACAATTACCGGGCCCGGTAGCCCATCGGTTTTGGCCAACATGATAGTTGGTATCGAACAACACGTAGACTGTATAGCTGACTGTCTTACCTATCTACACACCAATAAACTGCGAACTGTCGAAGCCAGTGCCACGGCGGAACAGGGCTGGGTCAATCTTGTGAACGTTATTGCAAACGAAACACTTTACGCAACCGGTTTTAATTAATGGTA
>JAKUTG010000281.1:0-2845 GCA_022447905.1 Pseudomonadales bacterium
CCCCGGCCACCGGTGGACATGTAGACTTTTCCATCACTGCCGAATGCAACGCTGCCATTTAGACCAGAGTTGCCCTCATATGCCTCAGTCACAACGAGATCACGAACATCAGTGCGTGCTCCACCCACGAGCCGGCCTACCGCGAGTGCCGGCGCACCCCAGCCATTTTCAACAGGCTTAGTATAGGTTAAATAAACTAATCCTTTCTCGGAGAACTCCGGATGGACGTCAACATCCATTAAGCCGCCGTTCCCGTCAGTTCTGACCTCGGGCACACCGGAGATCGAATGTGGATCTAACACACCATCGCGGATGACTCGAAGTCGGCCGGGTCGCTCAGTAACGAGCATGCCACTATCTGGAAGAAACGCGATAGCCCAAGGATGTGAGAGACCTCTGGCGACAACACTAACGCGGATCTTGTGTTGCTCAGCTGTGTCGAAGATCCAGGAACCTTCTCCCAACGGCGGAACCGGGATCCCAATCGACTGCCCGTTGGTTTGACCGACTACGAGCAAACCAAGTAGCATTAGTGCAACAACGCGAATGAAACGAATGACCTTCATATTGATACTCATAATGTTTACCAGATAGTACTGCTATTTAAGAGGTATGCTAGTTAAAGTCTGTGCAACCGGGCTCATAACATCGGCCTAACAGTTCGCCTTCTTTGTAATTCTCTCTATATTGCAGCGTTCCATCCTCTTCATACCACTCTGCTATTCCATCTTCTACTCCATCTTTGGAATTCGCTCTAAAAGACAGCGTTCCATCTTGATAATATAATCCCACTAAACCATCCGTTTTACCGTCTTCCAAGAAACCTTGCTCAATCCATCCCGTCTTCAAGAGTATCATTCATTTCCATCTTTAGTTGGCTTGTTGCAGGATTTCATCGCGGATGTCTTCGGTCATAGGCCTGCGCCGGGCAGGCTTCGCTACGCAGCATGGCTCTCGCGGGCAGTCTGAACTACGTGGACAGATAATGCTCTTTGTGGTCTTTTTTTCAAAATTTTCAGAAAAATATTTGTGGATGCCTCAAGTAACCTTGAGGCGCTGATGAAATATTGCTTCGCTGAATGTCTTGTGATGCATCACCTCAAACAGCGTCTGCACAGAGCGTTCAATCTCTTCAAAGCACAAGATCAACGGAGAGAAACCAACGCGGAGCAGATCCGGGCTTCGAAAATCGGCAATTACCCCAACGTCTGCCCAGGCGCGGCAGATGGCGTAAGCTTCAGGGTGAGCAAATGAAAGTTGACCACCTCGCTGGGCAGCCTCTTTGGGAGAGGTCAACTGCAAATCTCTAAGCGCGGGTTGTCGCTCTACCAACTTCAAAAAGTATTCAGTCAGTGCCATAGATTTTTCACGCAGTTGCTTAACATCCACATCGGCGAACACGTCAAGTGCAGCATCCAGAGCCATTAGAGAGAGAATCGGTGGTGTTCCAGTCATAAACTGACCAATGCCTTCAGCGGGAATGAAGCTCGGATCGAATTCAAAAGGTGTCTTATGTCCCATCCAGCCCTGTAGAGGCTGGGTGAATTGACCATGGTGTCTGCTATTTATATAAACGAAAGAAGGCGCGCCAGGCCTGCGCTGAGCGTTTCCGGACTGTACCAAATCAACAATCAGTTCAGTGTGAAAATCGGTGTCGAGCACCTGCACAACTTACCCGTGAGTGATATAACATTAGTCAATATTGGCATCGAATATAACTTCTAGCACTGGGGCAGAAAATAGGGACAGGCTTATTTTACACTATTTTCTATTTTACATGGATCAGAGTTTAAAAAACCCCAACGCATTATCCCCTAATATTTTTGATTTACTTATCGGGCTAAGCTTATCGGTGTTACGAACCAGACTGCCGATATCTTGCTCACCCAGGGGAAAGGGATAATCCGACCCCAGCATCACCCTATCTTCACCCATAACACTGACCAACATGCTCAGGGCATCCTGGTCGAACACGGCCGAGTCGACATAAAAACGATCGGTGTAGCTGGAGGGCAATAGGGGGCAATCCTGCCGTACGATGTCACGATTGCGCCAAGCGTTATCAACCCGACCCAACAAGAATGCGAAGCTGCCGCCACCGTGTGCGAAACAAATTCTCAGATTCCGGGGCAGCCGTTCGAAGCCACCAGACATGATTAGTGACAATATTGACAATTGTGTTTCGGCCGGCATACCCACAAGCCATTGCAACATGTAGTTAGGCATGCGCTCGTGGGCCATCATGTCCCAGGGGTGGACCAGCACTGCAATGTCCTCATCGGCACAGTGCTGAAGAAAGGTAATCAGGCCTTCGTCATCCAGATTTTTCTGCCCCACATGGTTGCCGATCTGCACCCCGACATGGCCGTTTTTAGCGCTGCGGCTGACTTCACGGCAGGCGCAATCTATATCTTGTAAAGGTACCTGGCATAAGGCTCTAAGACGCAACGGTTCGTATTCGCAAAACCCCAGGGCTGCGTCGTTATAATATTGAGCCGCGCGTTCCGATTGCTGCGCAGGTTTGTCATAGGCAAACAGGAGGGGTGTCGCACACATGATTTGAACATCGACCCCGGACTGATCCATTTCCTGAATGCGAATTTCCGGGCTCCAGCAGGCTTCATAAACCGGCCGGTAGTCTTTGCCTCCCAGAGTGATCATGCCCTTACCTGCTTCAAGATGTCGAAAACTGGGCCACTCGCCACCAAATTCACCCGCCATATCAGGTGCGTTATCTGGATAAAAATGACTATGCATGTCGACCACTTTAGTCATCCCTGTAGCCATCCTGCCGGCGGGACCTTGCCGGGATGCACTGCATCGCATGCGGAACAAGTACGCAGTG
>JAKUTG010000282.1:0-3059 GCA_022447905.1 Pseudomonadales bacterium
TCCAACAACAAACCGGTTTGGCAATACATAACTTTCCATTCTATTTTTGTTTTGGATTGTTTCGTCTATGTGTTATCGGTCAGCAAATATACTATCGGTATTACCATGGCCTCACTAAGGACGAGCGTTTTGCTGGGTTTCTTAAAAAAGCTCATGTACTGCAACGGATGTGTGAACTCATAATCCGCGGCGAAATAACAACCTGAGGACCGAATTATGTCATTTAATATTAACGAGTTGTTTTCTATCGCGGGTAAGACAGCAGTAGTTACAGGAGGCTCCCGGGGCATCGGTAAAATGATAGCAGAGGGATACGTAGAAAATGGTGTAAAAACCTACATCACTGCGCGCAAAGCCGAAGCTTGTCTGCGAACCGCGGAGGAATTATCGAAGAAAGGCGAGTGCATCGCATTTCCTGCTGATCTCTCATCCAAAGAAGGCCGTGAAAGCTTTGTAGGGCAAATAAAGTCACGTGAGGAAAGACTCGATATTTTGGTAAACAATGCTGGAGCGGCTTGGGGCGCAGCCTTTGAAGAATATCCTGACGAAGGTTATGACAAGGTCATGAATATTAACGTGAGGGCTATCTTCATGCTGACTCGAGACTTGATGCCGCTGTTAACTAAGAATGCCACATCGGAGAACCCGAGCCGTGTAATCAACATAGGTTCAATCGATGGTCTGCGTGTATCGACTACTGATAACTTTGCGTATGGCGCTAGCAAAGCCGCGGTGCATTTTCTAACTAAGAATCTTGCCGTTAGACTCGCTTCGGAGGGATTGACAGTAAATGCTATCGCCCCAGGTCCCTTCGAGAGTCAGATGATGGATTATATGCTAACGAATTATCGTGATCAGATTGAGGCTCGCAATCCAATGGGCAGAATCGGTTGTCCAGAGGACATGGCCGGCCTTGCTATTTACCTTGCCTCGGACGCGGCCAAGTACTTGACGGGCCAGATTATTGCTCTCGATGGCGGAAGCAATTTAGGATCCCACCAAGAACAATTCGCTGGATAGCAGGTCGAATACCACAGAATCCGGATTGATAGACTTAAATCCTTTTAATTCCCTGCCTTGCAGTGGTACTTTTACCGGTCTTAAAACAATAACTAGTTACATCCCACTGGAGGTATACATTTATTAAGTAAAGATACCAGCTTTTGTCAAGGAACTTTGTATCTTTCGTGGCCTTTATTAGTGGCTTTTGCATAATGACAATTGAAATGCTGGGGGCCCGCATTTTGTCACCTTATTTTGGGGGCAGCCTCTCGGTGTGGGGCAGTATTATCACCATTTTCATGGTGGCACTGGCGATGGGCTACCTCATTGGTGGAAGGTTGTCGACGCAAAATCCTAATGCGGTAACCTTCGCAATATTCTTTATAGGTGCGGCTGTTTTTTCGCTACCGGTAATTCTATTAGCAGATGCCATTATGGAGCCGATCTTCCTTACTATTGAAGATCCTCGTTACGGATCTCTTTTCGCTTCGATTTTCCTGTTTTTTATCCCGACTAGCATCTTGGGTATGATCTCACCGTATTCTGTGCGGCTCATGGTTGAGACGTATGAACACAGCGGGCATATGGCAGGCCTTTTGTATTTCATCTCCACCATCGGCAGTGCGGCTGGCACTTTAGGGACCAGTTTTTATTTTGTGTTATGGTTCGAAGTAAACCAGATACTGTGGAGTGCTGTGGTAGCCTTGATCGCAACTGGATGTATAATTCTTTTGACACATTATGCGCAAACTGCAAAATCGGTCAAGCAGACTCGTCATTATGAAAACAAACAGGCTTAACGCAAATCTACCAATCAGCTTAGGGCTAATGTTCTTTATCACTTTGAGCAGTTTCCCGGTTAAGGGGGAAACCATCCACAAAGAACGGTCCAAGTATCGGGACATTACCGTCACCCAGGTCAAGGATCGGCGCTGCCTTTTGTTTAATGTGCATCGTGGTGATCGCAACCAGACATGTGTTCTGATTGATGATCCTGACCGCCTGGTTTTCGATTATACACGCATGAGTTTTGCGGGCTTACTGCTAGAACCCGAACCGGAACGAATTCTTATTATCGGATTGGGTGGTGGTTCGATCCCGCTAACTTTTTCTGACCTGTTACCAAATACCCGGATTGATGTTGTGGAAATCGATGAGGCAGTTGTTAATGTTGCCAAAGAGTTTTTCTTCTTTAGAGAAACTGAGAACATGAAGGTGACCATAGATGATGGGCGGCCCTTTATCAAGCGAGCCGCTATTCGCAACGAAACCTATGACTATATCGTGCTGGACGCTTTTAGTGGCGATTACATTCCGGAGCACATGTTGACTCGTGAATTTCTAGAAGAAGTAAAGCGTATCTTGAGTCCGAATGGTGTCTTGGTAGCAAATACATTTTCAACCAGTCGTCTCTATGACCACGAATCAGTAACTTACCAGCGCGTGTTCAACGAGTTTTACAATTTTAGGTTACCAACATCTGGGAATCGTATTATTATCACTCAATTAGGCTCATTACCCCCAAGAGGCGATCTTGTTGCTGAAGCGCGACGTATTGCTGAAAGTTTGGAGAAATATGGCATCCCGGTTTTAGACTATCCTCGACGCTTGTCCACACGGATAGATTGGGACATGAGCCGCCGCATTTTGACAGATCAGTATTCCCCGGGAAATTTGCTAAGAGACAAATAGGAGCTCGATCAGATCATGAGAAAATTAAAAAACTACTTGGCACTATTTTGCATACTAACGATCAGTATCTATAGCTTTGCTGATGTAACTATCAAGTCAGATGTCGTTTACGGGCACAAAGACGGTTTAGCGTTGATCTATGATGTCATCGAACCGGATAATGCCAACGGTGCTGCTATAGTCTTTATGATGAGTGGTGGCTGGTTTTCACGTTGGACCCCAGCGGAGTTTCTATCGCAGCGTTTTGAGGACATGCTGGAAGCTGGGTTCACAGTCATCCCTGTTTATCATGGAAGTGCACCGCGGTATCACGTTCCCGCTGCCTATTCAGATGTGAGTCGCGCGATCCGTCATATCAAATTGCG
>JAKUTG010000283.1:0-3038 GCA_022447905.1 Pseudomonadales bacterium
GAAGTTATTGCTCCAAATCACAAGAATTGGAAATCAAAAGAATTTGCAGATAGGTTCAAGGTTCAGGCGTCGATGAATCCATCAAGCACGATCACAAGCCACATCGCCAAAGATGGGCACTACTTCATTCACTATGATCCATCCCAGTGCAGGAGCCTGACTGTAAGGGAAGCAGCGAGGCTTCAAACCTTTCCGGATAATTATCTTTTTGAAGGTTCCCGGACAGAACAGTACACGCAGGTTGGTAATGCTGTCCCGCCATTACTTGCGAGGCAAATTGCCGGAATTGTCTATAAAGTTCTCCCTTGACAATATCGGAATACAAGCAAAAGCTAGTGTGTCTTTTTTGCTAGCCTGGCTCGGCAACTGCGTCCTTGTTTCCACCCATTAGGAGACAGAGATGAACCCTCTCCCCAACACAACCCTCCTCTCTTTATCCTCCGAACTAGAATCACTGTATTGCTAATCTGAACCCACTTCGCTGATTGTCGAAATTAATCAATCATCATCAGCAAATTTATGTTAAAACAACGACACAAAGATCGAATTACACATCGGAAAAGATCGAATCGCGCGAGGCGACTATATGATAGATAAGAAATCACCATCAGCAATTAATCGCAGAACGTTTATCGGCGTAACCAGCGCCATAGGCGCCATGGCAGCGAGCGGGGTCGGACCAGCAATCGCCCAATCTCGTTCGTCCCGACCTGTAGTAATCAGTTCAGGGAATGGTTTTGTCCACCGTAATGGCGGTACTGAAACTTGCGTCGAGCGCGCATACCGGATGATCACTGAAGGCACCGATGTTCTGGAGTCTCTTATTGCCGGTGTGAATATCGTTGAGCTGGATCCGGAAGAAGCAGGCGTGGGTTATGGTGGACTTCCCGATGCCTGGGGCAGGGTCACTCTGGATTCTTGTTGCATGCATGGCCCCCTGAAACGCGCTGGCGGTGTTGCGGCATTACAAGGTGTCCGTACTCCTTCAAATGTTGCCAAGGCCGTCGCTGATCGGACTGACCACCATCTCCTTGTAGACAAAGGAGCTCAGGATTTTGCTCGGCAGATGGGTTTCAGTATCGAAGAAGATTTAAACACCGAGCGTTCTCGACAACGGTATCTGGAGTGGCGCCGCCGTATCGACCCCTCGCACTATCCAGACCCAAATCGGCAGGCGCAGTTAACTCCCGATGCCTACAGACAATTTGCCAGAGAGAGCATAACGGTTGCCGAAGATATGGCAACTGAAGGTTTGATTGATCCGGAGCATCTTTACGGCACCATCAACTGCAACGGTGTGAACAGCAATGGGGATGTGTGCGGTGTAACTACCACCTCAGGATTGGCATGGAAGATTCCTGGTCGTGTGGGAGACAGTCCGATTCTCGGCGCAGGCTTATATGTTTCAAATGATCACGGGGCGGCTGGTTCCACCGGTCGTGGCGAAGCCAACCTGTATAACCTCGCCTCTTTCCTGGTTGTGGAAGAACTCCGTCGCGGTGCTGACCCCAAGGATGCAGGTATGACGGCATTGCAACGTATATGGGAGAACACCGAAACTAGATTGCTAAATGAAAATCGGGAACCTACATTCAATGTAAACTTCTATGTGCTGGGCAAGGACGGGCGCCATGCCGGTGTCGCGTTCTACGGAACATCTACTAACGGTAGCCAGCGTAATTATGCCGTGTGTGATGAGAATGGTGGACGCCATGAGCCTATTGAAGGACTTATTCGCTAAGGGCAATGAACTCTGTATTTTTCTATAACGCCTCATTAATTATGGCGGAAGAGGCAGGATCTTCCTCCACCTTCTAAGCGCCGTATTCTCTGGCCTACAGCGGTGACAGAACCGCCTGAAACACCCAAAGTGTAGCATAAAATGTAGTAAAAATTGGGGTAGGCAGAAGGCCAGCCACCCTCCCCTATATATATACTAGTGCCTCTACAGTTTTAGAGGTTTTGGGGTGTTAAGTAGTTTGTATTATTGATTAGGCCTTTGTGCAGGTTCCGGCTCCAACTCAATCACTGTTGCTTGGGTGAGGGTTTTTTAAGAAAACTCAGAAATCAAAAATCTCTTTGAAATTTGTGTTCTGACTCTCGAATATTTCGGAGATAGTTGTTATTGATAAACTCAAAGTTTGACGGATTATAGAAGATCTTTCCTCAGACCGTTCGACAGGTAAGTCCATTTCTCCGCTAAAGCTTTTGATGTAACGATCCATTTCTTCCATGTTGTCAAAGCCGATATTTCCCAGGCCAATTCGTATAGCATCGCACTGGTAAAAAAGGTCATTGAGTTCCTCTGGCTCTGTGCGATAAATTTCAAATAATTCTTCTGCAGCCCTAGCGCCGAAATCGACCCATTAATGCTTGTCCGGGTGAGACATCTGCAACTGTTTCGCCGTCATTGACAACCAAGACTCCATTGACTAGAACATGTTGGATTCCTTCCGAGAATTGGAGCCCATCCTCGAAGCTTGCTCTATCGATAACCTTCTCCGGGTCAAATATGGTGATATCAGCATCGGCACCAACTTGAATTCGACCCTTGTGCTGTGCGGCGGGCACGAAAGCTTCTAAGCGCTGTGCTGGCATCAGAGTCATCTTATTGATGGCCTCGGACAAGGACAGGATGTTGTCTTCTCTTACGTATTTTCCCAGGACCCTGGAAAAAGTTCCTGCCGACCTCGGATGGGCGCCTGGGGCATAGGGCATTCCATCGGATGCAATCATTGTGCTTTCACGGCGCAAGCCACTCTGTATCCAGCTTTCATGCATCATATGGAGTATTAGTATGCCACCTGTTTCTCGGTAGCGTGCAAAAGTCTCCCGGTTTAATCGCTCCCCGGTTGCCACCCACTGAAGATCCTCATAACCGATGTTAAAGCGTTCCTGCCAGCCATCATCAAACAGACTACTCTGGATAAAAGTAGAGCCAGCTGTGTAAGGGTACAATTCGGTGGTCACGTCAAAACCTTTGTTCTGCGCAGCCTCTACCAGATCAATGGCGAGGGTGATATCACCCAGTGCCATGC
>JAKUTG010000284.1:0-3024 GCA_022447905.1 Pseudomonadales bacterium
GTATCGCTGTAACTTTGCTGTAACTTCGCGAAAAGCCCCTGCATTTCTGCAAGGACTTCTTCAGTTTGAATTGAGATTGGTGGGCGGTGGAGGACTCGAACCTCCGGCCCCTGCTTGTAAGTTATGTAACTACTGTTTCTCACTGTCTCAGGTTAACCACAGCCCTGAGTTTGATGGCAACTTGGGCAGTCCATAAACGTCTCAGGTCGTCTCAGACTGTTTGTCTGAGTCCTTAGGTGTAACTAGGCTTCGATGATTGGATTGCCTCTCGCGACATGGTCACCAATTACAATGGTGAAATCACCAATACCCAGAGCATTGGAGAATCTATCTGGTGCTGGCATACCAAAGCCCCTGTCAGCTAACCATGTAGAAGCTTCCATAGGATCAGAGAACTACATATTAGTCGATTTGAAAATCAAGTTGCTTCTGATCTGGTTGCGAGGGGGCCGGGTTGAGAGTGTATATACCATCAAGAGCTCGGTAACGCTTTTCTGTATCCATACCGTAACCGACTAGCCACGCATCTGAGTCAGAGACTAGTGCGCAAAAATCGGGTGATAGATCATTTATACGAGCAGAGGGTTTATCAACTAGGACGCACACTGCCACCTCAGCGAAACCACCCCGCTTGAACTCCTGTACTAAATGTCCCATTGTCGTGCCGGTATCCAGAAGATCATCAATAATTACCACTGGAGAATGCGGTTCAATGGACTCATTGAATTTGCGAGGGAATTCGATCATTGGCTCTCTTACCAGTCCATCATCTAGGTAAGTCGAGACAAAAACTGGGACGATGCACCACTTACCTGGCGTCAATCGTTCCAGTTCCATTGCTAAACCTGAGCAAAATGGCATTGCTCCTGTAAGAACTGGTACTAGGTTGACAGCTTGGTTCTCCGAGTACAAATCATCAATCGATTTGGCAACCTGTCGAATCGCTGCTTGCACCTCTTCGAACGCCCAAAGCAGATGCATCGTAGGCACATTAGTTGATCCCACTCACATACCCATAGCTTCCAGGATTCGACAAGTGATAACCGAAGTGGCAGAGCATCGAAGAATTGAAGGATTCATTTTCAGACAAGTTTTATATGACATTTGTAATTCAGAAATTTAACAAAACTTCAAATCTGCTCACGCTACCGAGATGTTTAGGCCGGCTAACGAAACAAAATCCGCTAGCCGGCCGTTTGCGTTCAAATCTCAAACATCTTGTGCAGGCGATGCTGCATCTGTCAGGATTCTAACTGTTTACGGACACCACAAAGAACAGCGCCGACACCACTGCCAGACCAATGGATGCGTAATTTAGCGAACGCCCTTTACCACTGAGAGCTTTGATCAGCACGTAGCTCACAAATCCGATAGCGATTCCGTAAGCGATCGAAAATGTCAAAGGCATGATGATCGCTGCAAGAGCAGCGGGGACGTACTCTGAGATGTCGTCCCAGTCGATATCCTTTATGTTACGTAAGAAGTACGTGGCAATAAAAATTAACGCTGGCGCCGTAGCAAATGCTGGAACCGACTGGGCCAGCGGTGCAAAGAACAAACATGCTGCGAAGAGTACCGCAACGGTGACGGCCGTCAGACCTGTTCTACCACCTTCTTTAATACCAGCTCCACTCTCAATATAGGAAGTAGTATTTGAAGTACCCGCTAAAGCACCTACAACGGTAGCGGATGAATCGGCCAACAATGTACGGTCGATATCCTCAACCTCACCGTCTTCACCAACCCGCCCAGTAAGGTTTGCAATTGATGTCAATGTTCCGGCGGTATCAAGGAAGTCAACAAACAAAAATGCGAACGCTACTCCGATGAAGCCAGCCGTCGCAATTACCGAGAAGTCCAACTGGAACGCATGCGAAGGATTATTTACTGATCCCGCTACTCCCTGTAGTTCAGTCTCGCCGATAATCCAAGCGATTATCGCTATCACGAGAATTCCGATAACGATGGCTCCTGGGATTTTACGATAGCTGAGTACTGCCATGATGATGAACCCGAGACCTGCAAGTAACACAGGCAACGAGGCGACGTCACCAAGTCCAACTAAAGTCGCTTCATCAGCGATAACGATCCCCGCATTCTTCAAGCCGATGATCGCAAGGAATAGTCCGATACCTGCACCGATACCCAGCTTCATGCTTTTCGGGATGGAGTTGATGATGTATTTTCGTGCAGGGCTAACGGAAAGGATGATGAACACAACACCAGCTACGAATACTGCAGTCAAAGCTTGCTGGTAGCTGTAGCCATCCGCGAATATGACCGTATAAGTGAAATAGGCATTCAATCCCATGCCTGGGGCAAGTGCGACCGGCCAGTTAGCCCACAATCCCATTATCAGCGTCCCTACCACTGCAGCGATTATCGTTGCAGTGAAGACAGCACCGAACTCCATGCCAGTTCCTTCTGTAGAAAGTATTGAAGGGTTGACAACGGTTATGTAAGCCATCGTCAGGAAAGTAGCCAGCCCAGCTAGTAGTTCTGTGCGGATTGATGATCCTGCCTTACTGACTCCAAATAGTTTTTCCAACCCTGACTTACTGGGTCCAAATAGTTTTTCCAACATTCAAAGAATCCTTCCATGAGAACCCAAGATCCACACGAAACAACGTAGGTTGTTTCAAATCCTGAGAGTCTATTGAGCCAGCCAAATCTCAGTGGATAATTACTGATTTACTCGTATCACGAGGTTTATATCATGCCCCAGTTGTTTTCGCAGATGAGAATGAGCTGCGAGAGCTTTGGAGCCGGATTTTTACTTCGGCCTGGACCTCAGCATTCTTCTACAGCCGCGATGTGCTGTCAATTGGTGGAATGTGGCGGGCCAATAGTCAGGCCGGAACGGCTGAGCGGAACTCTTCGATCCGGTGAATATGGGCGTCAGCTCCCTCCAGACCGTCCCCCATCGTGACAATGCTCATGTGAGTTGCGCCAATGGCTCTCCAGCCCGCGGTTGAGGTTGCCCAAGAATCGCGATCATTCGCCCTGACCGGAACCCTGCCCTCG
>JAKUTG010000285.1:0-3024 GCA_022447905.1 Pseudomonadales bacterium
CCATAAAAACATGAGCGTAAAAAAACAAGAACGAGAAGTACGTCTTGTCAAAAAATATGAAAGTGGTGTAGTCAAAGATCCTTTTACCATTCCAGTTACCGCCACCATTCGTGACCTGATTGCGCTGATGAAGGAAAATGGCATCTCTGGTATGCCGGTTGTTGATAGCAATGGATTAGTAGGTATTGTTACCAGCCGTGATGTTCGATTCGAGGCGAACCTTGATGCCTCAGTTGATACGATCATGACCCCTAAGGAGAGGCTAGTTACTGTTGGTGAAGATTTTGAGCTAGACGAAGTAAAGGAACTGCTCCATCGTCACCGTATCGAAAAAATTCTAGTGGTTAACGACGACTTGGCACTGAAAGGACTTATTACCTTAAAAGATATTCGCAAGTCTGAAGAATTTCCTAATGCTTGTAAAGATGAACTAGGTCGACTTCGTTCAGCTGCTGCTGTCGGTACAGGTGCGGACACGAATGAGAGGGTTGATGCCCTTGTGGAAGCCGGTGTTGATGTCATCATCGTCGATACGGCTCATGGGCATTCCCAAGGTGTGATAGACCAGGTGAAGTCCATCAAGTCCCGTCATCCCTCCATCCAGGTCATCGGGGGCAATATCGCTACAGCCGATGCAGCGAAGGATCTTGTTGGTGTTGGTGCTGATGCTGTTAAGGTGGGAATCGGTCCTGGATCGATTTGCACAACGCGGATTGTTACTGGCGTCGGAGTCCCTCAGATTAGCGCCGTAGCGAATGTTGTTGAGGCGGTTAAAGATACAGATGTCTGTGTCATTTCGGATGGTGGCATTCGTTATTCGGGTGATCTGGCAAAGGTGATCGCCGCCGGGGCTCATGTGGTTATGGTAGGAAGTCTGCTGGCTGGTTCGGAAGAAGCGCCCGGTGAAGTGGAACTATACCAGGGGCGCAGTTACAAAGCCTACCGCGGCATGGGGTCTATGGGTGCTATGTCGCATTCTCAGGGCTCGAGTGACCGATATTTTCAGAACATTGAATCGGGAACTGAAAAACTTGTGCCGGAAGGGATCGAAGGTAGGGTGCCTTACAAGGGTCCAATGTCAGCAATCGTGCATCAGTTGATGGGTGGTTTGAGATCCAGTATGGGTTATACGGGGTCTAAAGACATTACCGCAATGCGCACCAAGACCCAGTTTGTGAGAATAACAGGAGCAGGAATGTCTGAGTCTCATGTACATGATGTCAGTATAACTAAGGAGGCTCCTAATTACCGAGCTAGCTAGAACAATGAGCTCTCTCTTGTACAGTGATTTGTTAAAATTTCCTATCACAAACGTAACTGGCCGGGAATGAACCTCCTATGATTCATTCTTATTTCTTGCTAAATCCCAGTCTGTTTCTCATTATCCCTTTTTAGAATTTAATTACATGACTGCAGCAAATATCCATTCCCAGAAACTTATCATTCTGGATTTCGGATCCCAATACACTCAACTTATTGCACGGCGCATTCGCGAGCTGGGTGTGTACTGCGAAATCTGGGATTACGAAGTTGATGAGAAGCACCTTAAAGAGTTTGCGCCACAAGGGATGATATTTTCCGGAGGGCCGGAATCGGTTCATGCGTCGGAGTCACCAAAGGCGGCAGAGTTTCTCTACGACTTTGGCGTGCCTATCCTAGGGATTTGTTATGGTATGCAGACCATGGCGGAACAATTCGGTGGTAAAGTGGCGGGTTCAGACAAATCTGAATTTGGATTCGCCCAGGTCGAGGTCACAGGGTCGAATAAATTGTTGAGTGGAATAGAAGATCGTTTTATCGACAACAGAAATCCGCAACTTGATGTATGGATGAGCCACGGAGATAAGGTTATTGAAGTGCCGCAAGAGTTTAGCGTCGTGGCATCAACCGAAAGTGCTCCTATTGCCGCCATGTGCAATGAAACGAAAGGCTTTTACGGTATTCAGTTTCATCCCGAAGTCACTCATACATTGCAAGGCTTGCGTATCCTTGAGCGCTTCGTCCACGAAATCTGTGGTTGTGAATCACTCTGGACGTCTACATCTATTATAGAGGATTCTATATCAACTGTTAGGGATCAGGTTGGAAATGATAAGGTATTGCTAGGTCTTTCCGGTGGAGTAGACTCATCGGTTGTGGCTGTGCTGTTACATAGGGCGATCGGTGATCAACTCACTTGTGTGTTTGTTGATAACGGGCTGTTGAGATTACATGAAGGTGATCAGGTCATGGCAACCTTTGCGAAAAACATGGGCATCGAGGTTGTCCGCGTCAATGCGGAAGACAGGTTTCTAAACAAACTTATTGGGGTCGAGGACCCGGAAGAAAAACGCAAAATCATCGGCAATACATTTATCGAAGTATTTGATGAGGAAGCCACTAAAATACAAGATGTTAAGTGGCTCGCGCAGGGCACTATTTACCCGGATGTTATCGAGTCAGCTGGATCGAAAACCGGTAAAGCTCACGTAATCAAGTCTCATCATAATGTTGGTGGTTTGCCAGACGACATGAAGCTGGGGCTGGTAGAGCCATTAAGAGAACTCTTTAAAGATGAAGTGCGTAAAATAGGGCTGGAATTAGGGTTGCCTTATGAAGCGGTTTATCGGCATCCTTTTCCCGGTCCCGGCCTGGGGGTTCGAGTACTTGGCGAAGTCAAAAAAGAATATTGTGATATTTTGCGTCAGGCGGATGCTATTTTCATAGAAGAGTTACGTATGGCGGAGTGCTATAACAAGGTCAGCCAGGCGTTTGCGGTTTTTCTACCTGTTAAATCTGTGGGGGTCGTTGGTGATGCTCGTCGTTATTCCTATGTGATTACTTTACGGGCTGTGGAGACGATCGACTTCATGACGGCACAATGGGCAAGATTGGCACCCGAATTATTGGAAACTGTTTCCAATCGCATTATGAATGAGATAGCTCATGTCTCGCGAGTAACTTATGACATCTCCAGCAAACCACCAGCAACTATTGAGTGGGAATAAATGAAAAGATTTCTTAAGTGGCATATAAAAGAGTGCA
>JAKUTG010000286.1:0-2996 GCA_022447905.1 Pseudomonadales bacterium
GCCAGTGGATGCGCGAATAGGTCGCAGCAGGCAGAGCTTGAAACTTTCGAGCGAGGTAATGATTACGATTATCAACTTTCCAGTTTGGCAGGTGCCAGCAATTATCGTCTCACACTAACAGAAGACGGATTCGAATGGCCTATTCTTGCTCGAGGCACCGATACGGCGTTGCTTGAGATTTCACTGCGGCGTCCCCGAGGACCGACCCCGGCTATTGAAATTGAAACTGGAGCCACTACTGTCATTCAGTATTTTGCGCAAGGCGGGCAGGGGCGGCGCTATCTGGATCTAAGTCCGTTACTCAAAGCGACTATCGAGCCAGGGGATTTCATTCAATTTACTAGCTTGGGAGCAGAATGGAACTCGGAATCGGTGAATCTTGTAATATTCACAAACCCGCCTGTCGAAGGACGCAAGGTATTAGTGGTAGCACCCCATCCGGATGATGCAGAGATCGCGGCGTTTGGTTTATACCAATCATCTGAAGCTGATGTAGTGACCGTCACAGCAGGTGACGCAGGAGGAGCTAACTTTGGGTCCTTGTGGTCGAACGAAGGAGAGCAATACCGGGCCAAGGGTCGAATCAGGACTCTCGATAGTCTCACAGTGCCCCTTCTTGGAGGTCTGAGCCCGGAAGCTGTAAGGAATCTTGGTTATTACGATGCCACCCTCCAACAACTGTGGCTGCAGCGGCCGAAACGGGTTGGGCCGCTACTCGCTTACCTCGAAGAACCCGGATATTATCGGCGTCTCAATTTCGATCCTGAGCTGCGCGATCGGTTATTTGAATCGAGTTGGCCGTCACTTGTTGCTGATCTGGTGAGTGAGCTTGAAAGAGTTCAGCCCGACACCGTAGTCGCACCACATCCGAGACTCGATCGTCACCTTGATCATCAGTTTACTTCTATAGCGCTATTTGAAGCACTTGCCCAATGGGGTAGAGAATGCGATATCCTGCTTTATACGAATCATGCGATCGGCAACGAAGCTTTTCCACTGGGGCCACGGGACGGAATGACTGGTCTACCTGCCTGGAATGGAGAAGGTCTGCATTTGCGCCGCCTGTTTTCTCACCAGTTAACGATTGAAGATCAGCGCCGTAAGCTGGTAGCTTTGGAGGCAATGCACGACCTTCGTCCATTCGATTTGCGTGATGGAAATGACATTAGTCAGGTGTCGCCTCTTTATGACTATTTTCGCCGAGGAGCCCGGCCAAACGAGATATTTCTCGTCACTGACCTCGATGGTGCACGCGCGATCTATGAGGAATTCGTCGGGGAATACGAAGTAAGCGAATAGCGCAGGACAGATTTAGCGAGAGCACGGGCTACTGCGTAAGAATTCAGTGATAATGCGTCCCGTTTTGGGGAGAATAAAAGCAATGAATTATATAAAGAGCCGCCTTGGCGCGATGATGTTTCTGCAGTACGCGGTTTGGGGAATCTGGTTGCCTGTGCTGGCGACATATTTGCAATCACCCATAGCGGACGGAGGTTTAGGGTTCACTTCCGGGCAGGTAGGTTGGATTATCGGGCTGGCTGGTTCGATCGGTGCAGCAAGTGCGCCGTTTATCGCCGGGCAGTTCACTGACCGCTATTTTTCAACAGAAAAATTTCTCGCGGTACTACTAGTTCTTGGTGGAATAGTAAAAATTATCACTGCCTATCAAGACACGTTTGTCGCCTGGCTCGTCTTGTCCATTGTATACAGCGTACTTTACATGCCGACGCTTTCGCTGACGAATGTTATGGCCTTTGCCCATCTGGATAATCCTGACAGGGAGTGGCCGCGAATACGAGTAATGGGCACATTCGGCTGGATCGCGGCTAGTTGGCTGTTTCCCATGATTTGGCTGCAATCCGATTTACAGTTTCAGGCCCTGCCTCCATTCTTCGTTGGGACAGAAGCACTCGATGCCACGGCACGCTTGGTCGACACTTTGAAGGTATCGGGTGTCCTTTCTATTTTATACGCAACCTTCTGTTTACTGTTGCCTAATACGCCGCCAAGGAAGGAGGGCGTGGAAAAACTGGCTTTCAAGAAGGCTTTCAGCTTGTTTAGCCATCGATCCTTCGCGATATTGGTATTAGCGAGCCTGCCTATTTCGGTCATTCATCAGATCTATTTTATGCAGACCGGTCCGTTTTTCGTGAACCAATTGGGGTTACTGGTCACCTACATCGCGCCGGCGATGACGGTCGGTCAGTTCGCAGAGATTGGGGTGATGGTGTTTCTTGGTGTATTTCTTGTTCGCCTGGGATTCCGCTGGACAATCGCGCTGGGCGGCTTTGCTTATTTCGCGCGCTATGCAATCTGGGGGCTAATTAGTATGCAGGACGCTTCAGGGCCATCGGTGGATGCCGCGGGTCAGTTCGTATGGACCATCCCGTTGATGATTGGCGTTTTCAGTCAATTGCTACACGGAGTTTGTTACGCGTGCTTCTTCGCTTCGGCATATATGTACGTCGATCGCATTGCCGATGCAGACATTCGCAATTCGGCGCAGACAGTTTTTGGGATCATTATTCTGGGTGCTGGCCCGATGTTAGCTGGTCCGTTTCTGGGCATCCTCGGCAGTGTCTTTGGCGAAGCTGGCGTGGTGACCGATTTTGCAGGCATGTGGTTTACCCTGGCGGCGATCGCGTTAATCACAACAGTGTTAGTAGGGTTCGCCTTCGAGGATGAGACCCAAGGGGAGATCGTTTTACAGCCTGCATGATGAACAAAATAGGGGTAGATCACACTTTTAGTTAAGGCAGCAGCAGTTCTGCCAGAACTGGCAGGTGGTCTGAGGGATAATTTCCGTTCCATTGATCAGAGATTACGCCATAGCGCTGAACTTTGATGCCTTCGGCCACAAATATGTAATCGATGCGCCGGTAACTAGAACCCGGCACTACGGTGAATCCGCTAAAAGTCCCCTCAGGCCCGTGAGGAGGCGTAATGGAGAGCAGTCGGCTGTCCCGAAGCGAACCAGTCATGACTTGATAGGTCTC
>JAKUTG010000287.1:0-2993 GCA_022447905.1 Pseudomonadales bacterium
GTAGCAATGGCTACGTTATCGTCACTGCTAGCCAAGCGGGCAATATCATTAAATTGAACTGTGGACATGGTCCCAAAATAGCATCAAGTCATGTTCCCAACAAAGTCGGTGCGAAGCGGCTTGGATACACGCATAGACTGTGGGTCATTTTGAATTGGCATGTTCATGTCGCCTAGTTAAAAACAGGTGGTTAGCTTTTCCTTCCAGATTAGACCAATCAGTCGAAATAGAAATTTGCAAGCACGCTAGCAGGTGATGCCCAAACTTTCCGCTGTAGAGACGATTTGATGCCACGTCTTGTCGTCCAGCGCTATTCCGTTTTCGCGCCGTTCATGTTCTGTTTTTCGTTCCGGTTCGCCGGGCAATTGGACCGGATGTTTGGGGTCAGCTGGTTTTGATTGACTGACCCAATCTGCGAACCGACTGGTTTCGCAATCCACGTAATCCCGATCGGCAAAGACGTCTGGATCGAGAAGAATCGACAACATGCCGTTTGATAGGGCAGTAACACCCGGAGCATGGCAGCCACCACCCCCGATCGCGCCGGCAAGGAGATCAGCCATGATGGCGAGACCAGAGCCTTTATAGTCTCCCATGGGCATTAGTGCTCCACGAGGTTCGGTATAAAGGGCTGCCGGATTACGTGTTGGTGATCCGTTCGCGTCGAGCAGTGTATCAGGCGGGAGTTCCGCGTCTTTATTCAGCGCAACTTTAACCTTTCCTTCTGCAAGCTTAGATGTTGCAGCATCAAAGATTATTGGGTCTCCATCATTTTTTGGCATACCAATAGATATAGGATTGGTCGCATAGCGCCCATTTGTACCACCATATGGTGCAACTAACGTTGATGCGCCAGAAGTGTTTACAAAATGGAGGGAAGCTTGGCCTGCCTTGGCCGCTTTTTCCGTCCAATCGCCGATCCGACCCAGATGACCGACGTTCCCCACACTGACCATTGAAACTCCTAATTTGCACGCTTTTCGAATTCCCTCGTCGATGACTTGATTTCCAATGGATTGCCCGAATCCTCTATTTCCGTTGAATAGTGTAATAACCTCGTTCTCAAAATTGATCGAAGCCGTTTGATTGGGGATCACATCTCCTTTGCGCCAGAACTCGATATACTGGGAGATACGAATAACGCCGTGAGAATCGTGACCGGTCAAATTCGCGCGTACAAGAAGTCGGCTGATGTTCCGTGCTTCGGTATCATCGCAGCCAATCGCGGAAAATATCTTTCTTGAAAGATCTTCCAGTTCTTTGAATACAATTTTCATAGTGATTTAATGATGGATTGGTTTTGAAAAGATGGTAAGAATTGATTACGGAGACAAAACGAGATGCAAGTACATAAACTATTTCGGCGGGAAGAGCAAGAGATTGTACTAAAACCTATTCGGGAGAGACTCTGATGATTGGAGATCCAGTGGAACTGATTGTGCGGAAGAATTTCGAAAGGCCGTCCAGCGACCAAGTCGAAATGCTCGAAGGTGTACCAACAGGGTTTGTCGTTGATGCCCAAAATGGGACAGGGGCATTGGACTGGAGAATCAAGCCCCTTGATGCGAGTATGCGTTTTTCAGGTCCAGCCATGACGGTGGATGCTGAGCCGCGTGATTACCTCCCTGTTCAGCCAGCAATAGCACTGTCGCGGCCTGGAGATGTTTTGGTGATATCAAATGGCGGTTATGACGGTGCTGCCGTCATTGGTGACAATGTAGCGGCGATGGCGAGAAATCAAGGTCTTGCGGCAATCGTTACGGATGGATTAGTGAGAGATATTGAAGGGATTCTGGCGGCAGACATTCCGGTATTTTGTTGTGGAGTATCTCCCAATTCTCCTTATGCCTATGGGCCAGGGCGAGTCGGTTTACCGATCGCTATTTCGCGATCGGTAATTCAACCGGGAGATATGATTGTTGGTGATCGAGACGGGGTAGTAGTGATCTCTAGAGGCGATATTGATAAAGTGATTGCAAGTCTTAAGGCTGTAAAACAGAGAGAAATCGAACTCGAATCGAAAATAAAAGAAGGTCTCTGTTACGCATCCTGGGTAGATGAGTATCTACAGTCCAACCGGACAAAATATTTAGATTAAAGAATTGCCTTTAATGAAGAAGGAAAAGAGTTGTTATTGACGGCGAGGGGAATTCTGCAAATGTCATCAGAAAGTCTTTTCCTCGTAGATTGCCATTTGAGCCATCGCATATTTCTGCGCTTATGAAAAAATATTGCTATAACGTTCAAGTCTAAGTTTGAATTCTGGGTTGTCAATAACGTTGGGATCGACCAGAACAGTTGGGCGTACCCCGCGTTTGATCGCAAAAACGTGTTCGATGTCCTGAGATCCAATGCCTGCGAAACACTGATCAGTCCAGCACAACGCATGTGGTGTAAGAATCACATTATCCAGTTCCAGTAAGGGGTCGTCAGCGTTTGGTGGCTCTGGGTCAAATACATCCAATCCTGCGCCGGCGATGATGCCCGTTTTCAATGCCTCCACTAGGGCGTCCTGTTCGACTACTGGCCCTCGTGATGTATTGATCAGGTAGGCGCTCGGTTTCATCAATTTAAGTTTTGCCGCGTTAACAAGATGCAGGGTTTCGGCAGAGAGCGGGACATTGACCGTAATGAAATCGGAATTCCGAAACACCGTGTCAAGATCGGTGAGTTCAACGTTAAGTTCCCGTGCATGCGTCGGATCTATGTAAGGATCATAGGCAATGAATTTCATATTAAGTGGCTCACAAAGCCGAAAGACTTCGGCTCCGATGTTGCCAAGACCGATCGACCCCAGCGTTCTGCCAACAAGGCCGGTACCCATGTGATCCGAACGTTGGGCAAAGGTTGCCGGGCCGCCGCGGACAAGGGCATCCTTAACCATAAGTTTCCCGGATAACGCAAGGATAAGGGTTAGGACCGAAGTGGCCACTGGACGTCTAACGCCATCCGGCGTGATCCCGACGGCAATGCCTGCCGCTGTACAAGCTTCC
>JAKUTG010000288.1:0-2992 GCA_022447905.1 Pseudomonadales bacterium
AATGGAACCTCGACACTGCACGGCATTGATGCTAACGAAGTAGGATTAGAAACCTTTGGGAAACGAGGAGGTTACATAGACCGACAGTTAAGTAGGTGGGGACGACAATATTTAGAGGCCAATCATGAACGTATACCCGAGATGGATAATCTTATCAATTGGCTAACAGCCCACAATCCAAAGAATCAAGAAACGTCTATAGTCCATGGCGACCTCACCTTAAACAACGTCATCTTCCATCCGAGCGCGCCAGATATTATTGGTATCTTAGACTGGGAGCTTTCCACACTAGGTAATCCGGTTGCTGACTTTGCGTATCAAGCAATTCAATGGCGCATCCCAAATCATCTGTATGGTGGTCTTGGTGGTATAAATCTTGAAAATCTAGGAATCCCAACGGAAAACCAATATCTTGCCTCTTATTGTCAACGCACTAACCGTGACCGCATTAGCGACTGGCCGTTCTATATGGTATTCAGCATGTTCAAATGGGCCAGCATTCACTACGGCATCCGGGTCCGCCGAAAGGCTGGTACAGCCTCTGGTATCAGTTCATCTCATAAAAAGGACAGCGCTCGACCCTATGCGCAACTTGCTTGGAAACAAGTGACAGAGTTTGGGTTAGATTAAAAAGATCCGATCAGAAAATGTAATCAACTACTGTTTTCCGATCAATCATATTTTTTGAGTTCAAATCTTCCTATCAAGTTGGTATGGACCTCATCTGGGCCATCGGCAATACGTATAGATCTTGATTTTGCATATGCCCGCGCAAGCCCAAAATCATCACATACACCGGCTGCACCATGAACCTGAATAGCGCGATCAAGCACAGCGCATGCCATTTTTGTTGCCACCACCTTGATTTCAGATATTTCTTTTCGAGCTTCCTTATTACCAACAGTATCCATTTTCCAGGCCGTATAAAGAGTTAACAATCTAGACTGGTCAATCTCCATACGACTTTCAGCGATTTGTTGACGAACAACCCCTTGTTCGGACAGGGGTTTGTTAAACGCGACACGATCTTTTGCCCTACGGCACAGTCCCTCAAGAGCACGTTCGGCCATGCCGATGAGACGCATACAATGGTGAATTCGGCCAGGGCCTAATCGGCCTTGGGCAATCTCAAACCCCCGGCCTTCGCCCAAAAGAATATTTGACAAGGGAATTCGGACATCTCGAAATTCAATTTCTGCGTGGCCTCGTGGCGCATCATCATACCCAAACACAGGCATTGAGCGTTTTATAGTAACGCCTGGCGTTTCTTTCGGTATCAAAATCATCGATTGTTGACGATATTTCTCTGCATTCGGATCCGACTTACCCATAAATATCAATAGCGTGCATCTTCGGTCCATCGCGCCAGAAGACCACCATTTATGACCATTCACCACATACTCATCATTTTCCCGTACGATGGAAGATTGAATATTTGTTGCATCTGAAGATGCAACATCAGGCTCAGTCATACAGAACGTTGAGCGAATTTTTCCGTCAAGTAAAGGCGCCAACCACTGTTCTTTTTGTTGTTCAGTACCGTAACGAACTAAAGTCTCCATGTTTCCTGTATCAGGGGCGGCGCAGTTAAAAGCTTCTGGCGCGATCAATGACCGACCCATAATTTCACAAAGAGGAGCGTACTCCAAGTTCGTGAGGCCACCACCAAGCTTCGACTCTGGTAGAAAAAGATTCCACAAATTCTGTTTGCTTGCTTCAGACTTTAACTCCTCCATAACCAACGGCGACTGCCAACTGCCTTTGCTGGTGTCAAGCTGACTTTGATAAATTGCCTCTGAGGGATAGATATATTTATCCATAAAGGCCAACAGCTTTTCGCTGAGCTCACGGGTACGTTCTGAGGTTTCAAATATCATTTTCTTATCTGCCCTTATGCTAGAAAACTAACCGAACGAGGATATGCTCCACGGTCCATCCATAACGCGGCTTCTTTAGAAATCTACTTGTGACAATCGTTTTTAGGACTAAGCTAAGAAGTATAAACTTTGGTGATAGTGGGTAACAGGCATATCCTTTGCAAGCTTGTTCTAGAATCCTGCTTAGATTCATATGTGATAACAGTAGTGAAACAACTCCTTAGGGGATAAATACCATCTAAACATAATAGAATAAAGTACACTGCGTTGAAAAACATCGTTGGCTGTCAATACACCGCACTACCGTCAAGAGGCCTATTATGGAGTCGAAACTGGTTGCAGAAAAAGTTGCGCTAGTCACCGGCGCAGGACGAGGAATCGGCGCAGAAATCGCCAAATCCTTGGCAGCGCACGGTGCCCATGTTGTAGTCAATGACATCGGTGGTAGTGAAACGGGCATAGGTAAGGATCAAACGCCGGCTACACAAACCCTGACCGAAATCCGCAGAGCAGGTGGTTCGGCTGAAGTTAACTTCGACAGTGTCGCTGATAACGCCTCGGCTAAAAAGATGATTCAACAGGCCTTAGACTGTTTTGGTCGTATTGACATTGTCGTCAACAATGCTGGAATCCTGCGAGACACGATATTCCACAAAATGGAGGAAGAGGATTGGGATGCAGTAATCAATGTGCACTTGAAAGGAAGTTTTAACGTATCAAATGCAGCGGCTAGACATTTTCGTAAGCAAGAATCGGGCTGCTTCGTCCATCTGACTTCAACCTCAGGCCTTATTGGTAACGTCGGGCAAGCAAATTACGCTGCTGCTAAATTGGGTATCGTTGGTCTGTCGAAATCTATTGCACTTGATATGTCACGTTTTAATGTCCGTTCCAATTGCATCGCTCCTTTCGCCTGGAGTCGCATGATCGGATCCATTCCAACTAATGACGAAACCCAAAAAAAACGTATCGAAACACTGAAACAAATGACACCTGACAAGATCGCTCCAGTCGTCGTCGCTTTGTGCTCTGACTCCGCAACAGAAATCACTGGCCAGATATTTGCAGTGCGTAACAATGAAATTTTCTTAATCAGTCAAAATCGACCACTTCGA